>DATJXN010000050.1 GCA_035500095.1 Candidatus Binataceae bacterium | reverse complement strand
ATCACGACTATGACGGAGAGCCTCCGCGCTCGACCCGCGAATATCAGAGTGATCAACCGTCGCCCAACGCCGTCCGCTGCCCCCTCTCGCGCCAAGAAAATCGCGGAGATACCATTTGACACGGTCGTTCCATATCAGTGTGATGTCCCGCGAATAACTTACACAATCGGAAAAGCGTCAGGGTGTCATTCCGAGGGAGTCGGCGACCGAGGAATCCCGGATCTTTGTTCGTTTTTCGTGGAAGCCGGGATTCCTCGCGGCGCTCGGAATGACAGCCGCGAGATAGCGTCAAGGTGTCATTCCGAGGGAGTCAGCGACCGAGAAATCCCGGATCTTTATTCGTTCTTCGTGGAAGCCGGGATTCCTCGCTGCGCTCGGAATGACAGCCTTGAGATCCTGGGATGAAAACTATTTCAGGACACCTCACTAGCGGAGGCCGCGCCGCGCGCGCTCCGCTTGCAGACACGCGCTCGCTCGGGTTCAAATGTGGCGAAATCGCGCCCGCGCGATAACAGGAAAAGGTCCCTATGTCTTCGCCCAGAGTCGTGATGGCCGGTACCGGATTTACCGCGGTGCGCCAGTTTCTGATCGAGGCGCTGCCCGGCGTGCAGCTCGACCAGGTCGAGGTCGCGACGCTGCGCGAGAACGGGCACGCGGCGGACGTGATGCTGCCTGCGATGTCGCGGATTGACGGCGCGTTGATGGACCGTATCCGCGGCCTGCGGCTCATCCAGCAGTGGGGCGCGGGTCTCGAGGGCGTGGATATCGCGGCGGCCACCGAGCGCAGGATAGCGGTCGCCAACGTTCCCACGCCGGGCACCGGCAACGCCGAATCGGTCGCCGAATGGTGCGTGATGGCCGCAATCGCGATCAGCCGGCGGCTCCCCCTCGCCGAAGAGAATATCCGCGCCGGCGGGACGTGGGGCACGCCGCTTGGGCGCGCGATGATGGGCCGTACGGCGGGGATCGTCGGTCTCGGCGGAATCGGCCAGGCGCTGGCGTTGCGCTTGCGTCCGTTCGGAATGCGGCTAATCGGCCTGCAGCGCCGTCCCGAGCCCGCGCTCGCCGAGCGGCTCGGGATGGAATGGGTCGGCGGCCCGGAGCGGCTGCCCGAACTGTTGCGCCGCGCCGACTACCTGTTTCTTTGCGTTCCGCTGAGCGAGCAGACTCGCCAGATCGTCGATGAGGCGGCGCTCACGATGCTGCCGCCGCAGGCGTGCATCATCAATGCCGCACGCGGCGGCCTGATCAGCACCGCCGCGATGCTGCGGGCGCTCAAAGAAGGACGCCTGATGGGCGTCGGGCTGGACGTGTTCGAGCAGGAGCCGCTCGACCCCGGCTCACCGTTGCTCGGCCGCCCCGACGTTATCGCTACCTCGCACATCGCCGGCGTCACCGACGTTTCCTATCGCGGAATCGCGCGCGGCGTTGCGGCGAATATCGTCCGCATCATGTCGGGGCAGGTGCCGCACAACTGCGTCAACCGGGAGGCGCTTGGCGCCTAGCCGGGGTGGCGCGCCGCGCGCCTACTAGCGGCGCGGCCCGCCGTCGGTTACAAAATATGCTTCGGGTGCGGGAGTCCGCGCCCGCAGGATCGTACGGGCGCACGATGGATTTTCCCAGGATAAAGCGGCTGCCACCTTACGTCTTCAACGCGATCGGCGAGCTTTGCCTGAAGGCGCGGCGCGCGGGCGAGGACATCATCGACTTCGGCATGGGCAATCCCGACGCCGCCACGCCGGCGCATATCGTGTCCAAGCTGGTCGAGGCGGCGACCAAGCCGCCCAACCATCGCTACTCGGTCTCGCGCGGCGTGTACAAGCTGCGGCTTGCGATCTGCGACTGGTACCGCCGCCGCCACGGCGTCGAGCTCGATCCGGATTCCGAGGCGATCGTCACGATCGGCTCCAAGGAGGGTCTCGCGCATCTGGCGCTCGCGATCCTCGATCAGGGCGACGTGGTGCTGGCGCCGACACCGACCTATCCGATTCATCAGTACGGATGCATCATCGCGGGCGCGCAGGTGCAGGGCGTGCCGATCAGCCGCGGCGAGGATTTTTTCGATGCACTGATGGCGACGGTCAACCGATGCTGGCCGCGGCCCAAGCTGCTGGTGATGAACTTTCCGCACAACCCGACCACCGCGACCGTCGACCTCGCGTTCATGAAGCGGGTGGTCGAGTTCGCGCGCGAGAACGAAATTCTGGTCGTTCACGATTTCGCATACGCCGACTTGTGCTTCGACGGCTACCAGGCGCCCTCGATGATGCAGGTGGCGGGCGCGCGCGAGGTCGGAGTCGAATTTTTCACGCTCTCCAAGAGCTACAACATGCCCGGATGGCGCGTCGGCTTTGCGGTCGGCAACCGGGAAATGATCGGCGCGCTCGCGCGGCTCAAGTCCTACTTCGACTATGGGATGTTCGCGCCAGTGCAGGTAGCGGCGATCGCCGCCCTTAACGGGCCGCAGGATTGCGTCGGCGAGATCGCCGAGCTTTATCGCAGCCGGCGCGACGTGTTGGTGGACGGGCTTAACCGCGCCGGATGGCCGGTCGCCAAGCCGCGCGCCACCATGTTCGTGTGGGCGCCGATCCCCGAGCCCTTTCGCGAGATGGGCTCGCTCGAATTCGCCAAGTTCCTGCTCGCCGAGGCCAAGGTCGCGGTGTCGCCCGGCGTCGGCTTCGGCGCCGACGGCGACGGCTTCGTGCGGTTCGCACTCATCGAGAACGAGCATCGCACCCGCCAGGCGATCCGCGGAATCCGCCATGCGCTCCGCATGGCGCCGGCCGGGCTGCGTTCGCACGTCGCGGCCGCGGGTTCCTAGAGCGATCTCGATTGGCGCGCGCTGGTGCACCGTTGAAAGCGGTACGCGTAGCCCTGCTCGGATGCGGCACGGTGGGCGAGGGCGTGGTCAAGCTGATGCGCCGCAACGCGGCGCTGCATCAGCGCAAGCTCGGGGTTCCGCTCGAGCTGGTCGGCGTCGCCGACCGCAGCCTGAGGCCTATCCCCGCGCTCGGATTGACCGCCAAACTCATCACTCGCGACGCGGCGGCGCTGGTTGTGCGTCCCGACGTCGATATCGTGGTCGAGTTGTTCGGCGGGATCGAACCCGCCCGCTCGCTCATCCT
This sequence comes from Candidatus Binataceae bacterium, assembly GCA_035500095.1. NCBI lineage: Bacteria > Candidatus Binatota > Binatia (SeqCode) > Binatales (SeqCode) > Binataceae (SeqCode) > Binataceae bacterium (SeqCode). The sequence continues at coordinate 30,802 of DATJXN010000050.1, read as the reverse complement.
GAAATCGCTCGCGGCGGGCAAGGACGTTGTAACCGCCAACAAGGCGCTGCTCGCGGAGCATGGCGAGGAGATTTTCGCCGTCGCGGCGAAGGCCGGGATGGCGATCGGCTTCGAGGCCAGCGTCGGCGGCGGCGTGCCGATCATCCGCACGCTGCGCGAAGCTCTGGCCGGCGACCGCCAGCGCGCCGTGTACGGCATCGTCAACGGCACCTGCAACTCGATCCTCACGATGATGACCGAGCAGGGCGCCGAGTTTTCCGAGGCGCTCGCCGAGGCCCAGCGCACGGGATTGGCGGAAGCCAATCCTGCCCTGGATATCGAGGGCCACGACGCCGCACACAAGCTCTGCCTGCTGGTGACGCTGGCCTTTGGCGCGCTGCTCAAACCTCCGCAGGTTTACACCGAAGGCATCAACCGCATCACGCAGGCCGATATCGCCTTCGCCCGCGAGCTTGGATTTACGATCAAGCTGCTCGCGATCGCAAAGGAAGACGGCGGGATGATCGAGGCACGGGTGCATCCCACGATGATCCCGGCGCGCCATCTGCTGGCCGGCGTCGGCGGTGCGTTCAACGCGATCTACATTCACGGCGAGGCGCTGGGCTCGACGATGTATTTCGGGCTGGGGGCGGGGCAGATGCCGACTGCGACGGCGGTGATGGCCGACGTGCTCGAGATCGCGTGGGCGCGCGCGGCCGGGGCGGGCGCGCGCGGCCATGCGCTGGGTTACCCGATGGCGGCGATAGGGCGGGCGCGTGTCAAGCCGATGGACGCCGTGCTATGCGAATACTATCTACGCTTCGAGGCGCGCGATAAGCCAGGCGTGCTCGGCGCAATCGCCTCGGTGCTCGGACGCAACGGAATTTCGATCGCGTCGGTCATTCAGCAGGGGCGCGTCGTAGAGGGCACGGTGCCGGTCATCATGCGGACCCACGAAGCCGAGGAGCGCAATCTCAAGCGCGCGCTCGCGCAGATCAAACGGCTTCACACCGTGAGCGGCACCCCCGTATTTATCCGGATCGAGGAGCGGCTGTAAGGCGATGGCGCGCGGAAAGCAGGAGGGCGGGAAGCAGGGCGAATTGTCGTCGGCGCCGCTGCGCCTGACGCGATGGCCAGGGCTTATTGAGCACTATCGCCGCTTCCTTCCGGTGGGCGCGAGCACGCCCGTCGTTACACTTAATGAAGGCAACACGCCGCTCATCGAGAGCCCCGAGATCGCGTCACGGCTCGGTCAAAACATCAAGTGTTACTTCAAATTCGAAGGCGTCAATCCCACCGGCTCGTTCAAGGACAGGGGGATGACGGTGGCCATGAGCAAGGCGCGCGGCGAGGGCGCGCGAATCGCGATCTGCGCCTCGACGGGCAACACGGCGGCGTCCGCCGCGGCATATGCCGGGCGCGCCGGGATGCGCGCGTTCGTGCTCATCCCCAAGGATGCGGTCGCGCTCGGCAAGCTCTCGCAGAGCCTGATGCATGGCGCCGGCGTGATCGAAATAATCGGCAACTTCGACATTTGCTTGAAGGTTGTGCGCGACGTTGCGGAGAGCGATCCGGTGGGAATCCGCCTGGTCAACAGCGTCAATCCGGACCGGATTGCCGGCCAGAAGACCGCGGCATTCGAGATTTGCGATCAGCTTGGCGACGCGCCGACCCATCAGTTTCTGCCCGTAGGCAACGCGGGCAACATCACGGCGTACTGGGCCGGCTACCAGGACTACAAGGCCGCCGGGCTCGCGGAGCGGTTGCCGAAGATGATGGGATATCAGGCGGCCGGGTCCGCGCCGATCGTGCTCGGCCATCCGATCGACGACCCGCATACGGTGGCGACCGCGATCAAGATCGGCAATCCGGCAAGCTGGAAGGGCGCGGAGGCCGCGCGCGACGAGTCGGGCGGAATAATCGACCTCGTAACCGACGCCGAAATTCTGGCTGCGTACCGGCTGATCGCGGCGCACGGAGTTTTCGCCGAGCCGGCATCGGCGGCCTCGGTGGCCGGCGCGCTCAAGTACGCCGCAAGCGGTGCGCTGCGCCCGGGCTCGGTCGTGGTCTGCACGCTGACCGGCCACGGCCTCAAGGACCCCGACACCGCGCTCAAGAATCTCAGCAACACGATCGTGGTCGAGCCCGACGTCGGCAAGGTGCTGAAAATCATGCAGAACGGATGACGCGCGCCCGGCGCCGTTTCCGACGCCCGCGTGCTCTTTGGGACAGGTCGCAAGCGAAATGAAATACATCATCATTCACGGCGACGGTATGGCCGACTGGCCGTGCGACGAACTCGGCGGCAAGACTCCGCTGGAGGCGGCCAACAAGCCCAACATGGATCTGCTGGCGACCCGCGGCGAACTCGGCCTGGTCGCGACCATTCCGGCCGGGATGCCCCCGGGCAGCGACGTCGGCACGATGACGATGCTCGGTTACGATCCGGCGCGCTATCATACCGGCCGCGCGCCGATCGAGGCGGCCAGCCAGGGAATCGATCTTGCCCCCGACGACGTCGTGTTCCGGATGAACCTCGTCTCGCTCGCGCCCGGCACCGACGGCTCGCCGATAATGGACGACTTCACCTCGGGCCATATTACGACCGAGGAAGCGGCGGCGATCGTCGCCGACCTGGATGCGCGGCTTGCCGGCGACGGAATCGAATTCCATAGCGGCGTCAGCTACCGCCATCTGATGGTCTGGCACGGCGGACCCGTCGCGGCGCGCCTGACCCCGCCGCACGACATCACAGGCAGGCCGATTGGACCGCATCTGCCCGCGGGCGAAGGCGCTGAGCGCCTGAGCACGATCATGGATCGAGCGGCGGCGATTTTGCGCGCCCATCCGGTCAACCGCGCGCGTGTCGCCGCCGGCAAGCCGGCCGCGACGTCGGTGTGGTTCTGGGGGCAGGGCAGGCGCCCCGTGGTGCCGACGCTGAAGGAGCGCTTCGGTATCGAGGGCTCGGTAATTTCGGCGGTCGATCTGGTCAACGGGCTGGGCAGGCTCGCGGGCCTCGAGCGGATCAAGGTGCCGGGCGCGACCGGCTTCCTCGATACTGACTACGCGGCCAAGGCGCGTTACGGATTCGAGTCGCTCAAGCGGCGCGACTTCCTGCTGCTGCATATCGAAGCGCCGGATGAGGCGGGCCATATGGGGCGCGCGGATCTCAAGCGCGAGGCGATCGAGCGAATCGACGAACTGATCATCGCCCCGCTCCTGCGCGAGCTGCCGGCGCTCGGAGATTTCCGGATCTTGCTGATGCCCGACCATGCGACGCCGTGCAAACTTAAAACGCACTCGAACGAGCCGGTACCCTTTGCTATGCTCGGCGCGAAAAGCGGCCCGGGAGCAGGCGCGCGGCGCTACACCGAACGCGAAGCGGCGCGCACGGGCGTCGCGGTGATGGACGGTTACCGGCTGATCGAGTCGCTGCTCGGGACGCGCTAGCGGCGGCTGCGCCGATGCCGCGCCGATGCTGGTCGATGGGAGGCCCGCCCGACGATGGAGCGAAATCTCGCGCTTGAAGTTGTTCGTGCCACTGAGGCGGCGGCGCTCGCCGTCGCGCGTTTTATCGGACGCGGTGACGAGCGGGCAGCTGATCGCGCCGCCTGCGATGCGATGCGCAAGGCGCTCAATTCGATCGCCTTCGACGGCAAGATCGTAATCGGCGAGGGCGAACAGGGCTCGACCGACCAGCTCTACATCGGCGAGATCGTCGGCACCGGCGCCGGACCGGAGGTTGACGTTGCGCTCGACGCGCTCGAGGGGCCGCATATCGCGGCGTCGGGCGCTCCCAATGCGCTTTCCTGCATCGCGCTAGCCGAACGCGGCAAAGTGCTCACCTGTCCCGATACCTACATGGAAAAGATCGCCTGCGGCCCGTTCGGTCGCGGCGTGATCGATATCGACCGCTCCCCCAGCGACAATCTGAAGGCGCTGGCCGAGGCCAAGAATGTTTACGTCGAGGACTTGCGCGTTGCGATCCTCGACCGTCCGCGCCACGAGAAGCTGATCGGCGAGGTGCGGCGCGCCGGCGCGGGAATCAAACTGCTCTCGGCCGGCGACCTGGCCGCGGCGGTCGCCACCACGCGGCCGGAAAGCGAAATCGACCTGCTGATCGGCGTCGGCGGGGCGCATCAGGGCGTGCTTGCCGCTGCGGCGATCCGTTCGGCGGGCGGCGAGATGCAGGCGCGCTTCGCGCCCCGCAATCAGCAGGAGGCCGAGGCCTGCCTGAGCTGCGGCCTGCTGGATTTGAAGCGGCGGCTGCCGCTCGAGGAACTGGCCGGCGACAACGTGATGTTCGCCGCGACCGGCGTCACCACGGGCGACTATCTATCGGGCGTGCGGTTTTTTTCCGGCGGCGCGCATACCAACAGCGTGATGATGCGTTCGAAGACCCGCACCGTGCGCTACATCGAGGCGTTCCATCACTTCGACTTCAAGCCCGAATACTGAAATACCATTGCGTGCCGTGTGGCCGGCTCGGCCGGCGGCGCGCGCTGAACGCCGGCTACGCTTCCTTGCGCCACACCATCAGGATCGATCTCCCGATCGCGTACGCCACAAGCCGATCGGTGATCCTCGAGATCGGCACCATGAAGCGGTCCCAGAAACGAATCTGCGCCTCGCTCGGCGTTGGCGAGCGCAAAAACAGCTTGTTTCCCAGCGACGCGAGCAATCCGGCCGAATCCAGGTAGACGCATTTCGCTTCGCGCACGCCCGGCGGGGCGATCGAACGCAGCGAATTCTTCGAATAGCGGCGGTAGTGACCGATGGCCGCGTCGAACGGCGTGAACAGCCACGCAAGCGCGGGCGACAGCACCGCCAGCGCGCCGTTGGGCTTCAGATGCGCTGCCGCACGGGCAACCTCGGGACCGTCGGCCTCGATATGTTCGAGAACGTCCATGTACAGGACGCAATCGAAGCGCTCTTCGGGAGTGAAGTCGGCGAGGCTTCCGACGACGACCTCGCAGTTCGCGAGCTTCGACGGAAGTCCGGGCCTGATTCGCTCGGCGAGCGCGCGGTCCGGTTCCAAGCAGACCCATCGGCGCGCCGTGCCGTCATTGAAAGCCGCAGTTGCGGCGCCGATTCCGGCTCCCACCTCCAGGACCTCGCCGGTCAGGAACGGACGCAGATGGGAGCGCACATACGACTTCCAGGTTCTCGCGCCCGCGAACAGGTCGAGCTCGGTGCCGACATAGGCGAAATCAGTCATCTCGGGGAAAGATGGTCCTCACTCTGCCTATGTAGATCGGGCAATCGCGGATCGGTACGAAACTGGATTGTCCGCGGCTGTATAGCGCGATGAAAATGAAGACCAGCGAAAGCACCGCCAACTGCGAAAGGATCAGCAGCAGCAATCCGGTTACGTAGGTGGCCCATCCCGGTATTCCGAGGTTGGTAGCCAGTTTGATTACCACTGCGGTGATTATAAGTGCGATAGTCAGTACGCCGGCGAGGCCGCACAGAATAAGAAGCCGGACGCCCACCGTGTCGCCGAAGACCGACATCGCGCTAAGCCCATGCACCACCAGTCCGACGAAGCCCATCTTCGATTCGCCCACGAACCGCCGCGAGCGATCGATTGGCACCGTCGCGTAGGGCAGCTTCATCTTGACCACGGCGGCTGCATAGTGATTCCAGAGATCGGAGCTGACCGTCAGCCGCCGCAGGATCGGTGCGGGCAGGACGCTGAAGTTGCCGAATCGCGGATCGAAACCGACCGCCAGGCGATGGAGGCTCCGATAAAGCCTATAGAAGAATTTGAAGACCGCGCCTTCGGCGCGCAGTCCCCTCGCGGCGAACACCACTTTGCGCCGGCCTTCTTCGACGAACTTATTCAGCAAAGGCGCGATATCGGACGGAGCGTCTTCGCCGTCGCCGTCCATGATTACGATCGGTCCGGCCACCTCGCTCTGCTTGAGGTGAACGAGGCCGACGCAGAGCGCGCGCTGATGCCCCAAATTGGTGCTCAATTCGACCGTCTGAATCTGCAATAGATTGCGTGGCGGTGCTTTCGGAAACTGCTCCGGCATCGGCTCCAGCGAGCCGTCGTCGACGAATACCAGGTGCCCGCTGAGTCCCTGCTCGCCGAACGCAGAATCGATTTGCTCGGCCAGCAGTTCGGCCGCCGCCCAATCGTTGAAGACGGGTACGAGAATCGTCAGCGGCAGCAGCGAAAGAAATTCCGGATGGAGATCGCGCCTGGACGGATTGGGAGTCGGTTGCGCGCGGGACGCCATGGTGTCGGGTTCGATGCGGGTCATCTCCGATCGGCAGAGTACATGCGGGAAAAGCCCTTGCCAAGTAAGGCCTGAATTCCTCAAAGCGGATGGCGGCGGAGACACTGGCATGCTATCGTGCGCACGAGTTTTTTGCGGCAGCGGTTCCGGTTGAAGGGGAGAGGCGGAGGGCATTCTAAATGGAGAGCTTCGCGAACGTGACTCTCCTGTCAGCCCGCCGCGCTGCCGCGGATGTCTGAGGCGAGCGCGAACCGCCGCGCGCTCGACCGCGAGGCGTCCGGCGCGTTCCTCATCTACCTGGTTCTTTCCTTTGTTTTTTTCGGCCGCGGGCTCGTCGGTCATTTCTCGACGTGGTATATCGGACGCGGCCCCGACCCGCCGCAGATGGTCTGGTCAGTGGGGTGGTGGGCGTATGCGATAGCCCATCGCGTCGATCCATTCCTGACCCAAGTCCTGTTCGCGCCGGTCGGCGCCAATCTCGCCTGGACAACCACGGTTGCGCTCGGCGCGTGGGTGGCTGCGCCGCTGAGCTGGACGTTCGGGCCGGTCGCCGCGTTCAACGTCCTCTGTCTGCTCGCGCCGGCGCTCGCGGGATGGGCCGCATTCGTTCTTTGCCGCTGGATCGCGCGAAGCTACTGGCCGGCGCTCCTCGGCGGCTGGGTATTCGGGTTTTCGTCCTACGTTGCATGCTCGCTGCGGACGCATCTCAATGACGCGCTGATCTTTGCGGTTCCGCTGGCGCTTTGGCTCGCGCTGAGGCGGCTCAACGGCGACCTCGCTCGGCGCCGCTTCGTTGCTGGCGTGGGAGTGCTGATCGCCGCCCAGTTCCTGTTCTTCCCGGAGATTGCGGCGAGCGCGAGTTTCACCGGCGGTTTGGCCTTCCTGATGGCGATGCCGCTGGTCGACGAGAAGCAGCGCCGCGGCTTGCGGGCGTTGATCCCGGAGATAGCGGCGGCTTACGCGGTCGCGGTGGTCCTGCTCTCGCCCTACCTGTATTACATGTTCGCCTTCGGCCACACTGGCGGCTCGGTTCTCGATCCGGTGCTGTTCGGCGCCGACCTGTTAAGTTTCGCAGTACCGACCGCGGTCAGTGAACTCGGACGGCTGCCCGCGATCGCTGGGGTCGCCAGCACTTTTCTCGCGAGCCTGACCGAGACCACTTCCTACATAGCGTTGCCGATGATCGCGATCGTCGTACTGTTCGCCCGCGCCCGTTTGCGCGAGCCGATCGGACGCTTGCTGATCGAACTGCTCGTCGTCATCTGCGTGCTCGCCTTGGGCTCGCGCGTCGTGATCGCCGGCGCCCGAACGGTTGCCGCTCCCTGGGCGCTGCTGCTCCAGTTTCCGCTGTTGAACAAGATCGTGCCTATTCGCCTGATGGCGTATGCATTCCTGGTGCTCGCGATTATCGTAGCGATGTGGCTCGCCGCGGACGGCGCCCCGCCCGCGCGCAAATGGGTGCTCGGCGCAGCGCTGGTGCCCTTCATGCTGCCCAACTTGTCGGCGCAGTTCTGGATACAACCTTTCCAAGCGCCGCCGTTCTTCTCCACCGGGCTCTATCGCCAGTATCTTGCGCCCGATGAAATCGTGATGACGCTGCCGAATCCGATCTACGGCGACGGTATGCAATGGCAACTGGCTACCGACATGTATTTTCGCCTGGCCGGTGGATATATCGGACTTTCGCCGCTCGCCCCGCCCGAGTACGCGCGCTGGCCGATCATGGCGGCGCTGTACGACGTCGCCGGCGTTCCCGACGCGCCCGATCAGCTCAAGGCGCTGCTCGTGCACGAACAGGTCGCCGCAATTATCGTGGGCCCGGAGAAGTACTGGATGACCAAGCGCGAGGACGGCCGCCCGACCGCGGCGACCTGGGTGCGCACGCCGCCCTCCGAGGAGGATCGCGCGGCGCTTCGCGATTTGCTCGCGACCTTGGGCGTGCGGCCGCTCGAAATTGGCGCCGTCACGCTCTATCGGCTTACCCCATCGACCCTCGCGCCCTTCCTGAAGCTAAGTGCGCTCGACTTGCAGCGGCGCTACGCGCGGACGCGATTCGAGACGCTGCTCGGCATAGCCGAGCGCTACCTCGCCGGCGGCGGCGACCTCGACGCGCTCAACGACCGCAAGTACGAGGTTCTGGAATCCGCCCCTCGATGGTTCGGCGGTCCGGCCTTCCCAAGGCTCAACCCCAACAAGATGTTCCAGGTGCAGTGGACGCTCGGGCGATGGCATCCGGGACTCGTCGCGGTCGGCGTCGAGGGCTCTTACGACGCGTTGTGGCCGCTGATTGCGCAATACGGGCCCGATTCGGCGGGCGTGTATTTTCCCTTTCCGCAAAAGCTCGACACGCCGGCGCCGGAGAAACCTCCTGACCGCACGGGCGCTCCGGCGCTGATGGTGATGGAGTTCACCCCCGCCGCGCTCGCGAGCGCAGCGGCGCGCGTTGCGCGGCCCGCCGTTCCGCCCTAAGCTCGGCGCATGGCTGCGCGCGTCGTCACTGTCTATATCGATTACAAGAGCCCGTACGCCTACCTCGCCAAGGATCCGACGTGGGAGTTGGAGCGCGAGTTCGACGTGCGCCTGGACTGGCTGCCCTACACGCTCGAGATCCCGCTCTATCTCGGCACGGTCGAGGGCCGCAACGCCCATCAGTGGCGCCGCATTCGCTACAGCTACATGGACGCGCGCCGGCTGGCGAATCGGCGTGGTCTGACCGTGCGCGGCCCGCAAAAAATCTTCGATTCGTCGATCGCTCACATCGGGATGCTCTACGCCAAGCGCCATGACGCCTTTCGCCGGTACAACGACCTGGTCTTCGACCTTTTCTGGAAGCGCGAGATTGATATAGAAAATCCCGAAGCGATTCGTGCGGTGCTGTCGGAGGCCGGCGCGCCCGCCGCCGGCTTCGCCGACTTCTTCGGCGGCGAGGGCCGTGTCGCGCACGATCGGATTTGCCGCCAGGCCGAAGAAATCGGCGTGTTCGGCGTCCCGACCTACGTGGTTGACGGCGAGCTTTTCTGGGGCGGCGATCGGCTCTGGATGGTGCGCGAGAAACTGGCCGTGCCGCCGCCGCGATCCGCACCGGCACGATAAACAGGAGAAATCTGTGGAACTGAGGGAGATCACATTCGACAAGGCAGCGGTCGCGACGCTGACCGTAAACCGGCCCACCGCACTCAATGCGCTCAATCGCATGGTGCTCGAGGATATCGCAGCGGTGCTGGCCGAGATCCGCCGCGACCCGGCGGTGCGCGTGCTGATCGTGACCGGCGCGGGCGACCGCGCTTTCGTCGCGGGCGCCGACATCGCCGCGATGTCCGAGATGACGCCGGGCGATGGGCTGGAGTTCTCGCGCATGGGCCATCGCGTGATGCAGACGCTCGAGGATCTGCCGATTCCGGTTATCGCCGCGGTCAACGGCTTCGCGCTCGGCGGCGGACTGGAGCTGGCGATGGCCTGCGACCTGATAATCGCCAGCGAAAAGGCGCGCTTCGGCCAGCCCGAAATCAATCTCGCGCTGATTCCCGGCTTCGGCGGCACCCAGCGCCTGCCGCATCGAATAGGCCACGCCCGTGCGCGCGAATTCGTGCTGACCGGCGATATGTTCGACGCCAAAACGGCGCTCGCGCTCGGGCTGGTCAACCAGGTCGTCGCCCCCGACGAACTGATCCCGGTGGCGCGCAAGTTGGCCGAGCGAATCGCCTCGAAGTCCGCCGTCGCGATCCGGCAGGCCAAGGCGGCGCTGCGCGCGTCGTTCACGATGGAGGAAGACGCGGGGCTGCGTTTCGAGCAGGAGGCCTTCGGCCTGACTTTCGCCAGCGAGGACCGGGTTGAAGGCACAAGGGCGTTCGTGCAAAAGCGCGAGCCGGCCTGGAAGCACAGGTAACGGCGTAAAGAGGGCACCGGCGAGCGAGCAAGGGCGTCAAACGGCTCAATCTGCGCGTTTCTATCATCGCGCGCCGTCTATTAAGATACGGTTAAGGAGCGGGCAGGCTCCCGCCGGATGTCGCAAGGACAAGCGGTGACAATACGGGACGATTCGATTGTTTGATGATCCCGGCTTTGACGGATTCGGAAGCGGATTTGGAAGAATAATGGATCTGGAACTCACCGAAGCTCAGCGCGCGGCCCGCGACACGGCGCGCCGCTTCGCGCGCGATCGCCTGACGGCCGTCGGTGTCGAGGTGGACCGCACCCATGCTTACCCGGCCGAGGCGATCGCCGAGCTCGGGCGGCTGGGCATGATGGGCATCTTCATCCCCGAGCAGTACGGCGGCGCGGGCCTCGACCACGTCGCTTACTCGCTGGTGATCGAGGAGCTGGCCGTCGAATGTTCCTCCACCGCGGTGATTCTCTCGGCCCATTCCTCGCTCGCGTCGTGGCCGATTCTCGGGCTCGGCAGCGAGGACCAGCGCAAGCGCTACCTGCCGAAGATGGCCGCGGCCGAATGGATCGGATGCTTTGCGCTCACCGAGCCGCAGGCCGGCTCGGACGCCGCCGGCCAGCGCACCCGCGCCGTGCGCGACGGCGACAGCTACGTGATCAACGGGACCAAGAATTTCATCACCAACGGCCCTCAGGCCGGAGTGGCGATCGTGTTCGCCAACACCGATCCGGCACAGGGCCATCGGGGAATCAGCGCGTTCATCGCGGAGACTTCCGACCCGGGCTACCAGGTCGTGCGGGTCGAGGAGAAGATGGGCATCCGCGGCTCGCACAGCGCGCAGCTCGCGTTCAGCGACCTGCGCGTGCCCGCCACCAACCTGATCGGCAAGGAGGGCGACGGCTTCAAGGTTGCGATGAAGACGCTCGACGGCGGCCGGATCGGAATCGCCTCGCAGGCGATCGGAATCGCGCGCGCCGCGCTCGAGGCGTCGCTGCGCTACGCCCAGGAGCGCAAGAGCTTCGGCAAGCCGATCGCGGACTACCAGGCGATCCAGTGGAAGCTCGCCGACATGGCGGTCGAGATCGACGCGGCGCGCCTGCTGACGCATCGCGCGGCCACGCTCAAGGACGCCGGCCTGCCTTGCACGACCCAATCCGCGATGGCAAAACTTTTCGCAGCCGAGGCCGCGATGAAGGCGACGACCGAGGCGATCCAGGTGCACGGCGGCTACGGCTACACCAAGGAATTCAAGGTCGAGCGGTACTTCCGTGACGCCAAGATCACGGAAATTTACGAGGGCACTTCGGAGATTCAACGGCTGGTAATTTCGAGCCACGTACTCGAGGACCGGTGAGGCAGACGTGAGCACCAAACAACAATGGCTGGAAGGCACGTACACGAAGGGCAAGGAGCGCCCGGTGCGCTTCTCGACCGTCTCCGACCTGGAGGTCGAGGCGCTCTACACGCCCGAGGACGTCAAGCAGGACTATGACCCGGCGCTGGGCTATCCCGGCGAGTTTCCCTACACCCGCGGCGTGTACGAATCGATGTACCGCGGACGGCTGTGGACGATGCGCCAGTTCGCGGGTTTCGGCCTCGCCGAGGACACCAACCGCCGCTTCCATTTTCTCCTCTCGCAGGGGCAGGACGGCCTTTCGACTGCGTTCGATATGCCGGGCCTGATGGGCTACGACGCCGATCACGAGCGCGCGCTCGGCGAGGTCGGCCGCGAGGGCGTCTCGGTCTCCTCGGTGCACGACATGGCGCGCCTGTTCGATCGCATCCCGCTCGACAAGGTGTCGACCTCGATGACGATCAACTGCTCGGCCTCGGTGCTGCTGGCGATGTACCTGGTGGTGGCCGAGCGCCAGGGCGTGCCGTGGCATAAGGTCGCGGGCACGATCCAGAACGACATGCTCAAGGAGTTCATCGCGCAGAAGGAATGGATCAGCCCGCCGCAGCCCTCGATCCGGATCGTCACCGACATGATCGAGTTTTGCGCGAAGAAAGTTCCGCGATGGCATCCGGTGTCGATTTCCGGCTACCACATCCGCGAAGCGGGCGCGACCGCGGTGCAGGAACTCGCGTTCACGATCGCCGACGGCATCTGCTACGTCGAGGAAGGGGTCAAGCGCGGTCTCAACGTCGATGAGTTCGCGCCGCGGCTCTCGTTTTTCTGGGACCTGCATAACGATTTCCTCGAAGAGGTCGCCAAGCTGCGCGCAGCGCGCCGGATGTGGGCGCGGATCATGAAAGAGCGCTTCGGCGCGACCAATCCGCGCTCGATGATGCTGCGCACGCACGCGCAGACCGCGGGCGTCTCGCTCACCGCGCAGCAGCCGCTCAACAACGTCGTGCGCGTCGCCATCCAGGCGCTGGCGGGCGTGATGGGCGGCGTGCAATCGCTGCATACGAACTCGATGGACGAGACGCTGGCGCTGCCGACCGAGAACGCGGTGATGGTGGCGCTGCGCACACAGCAGATAATCGCGGACGAGACCGGCGTCACCAACACGATCGATCCGCTCGGCGGCAGCTACGCGGTCGAGGCGCTGACCGACCGCATGGAGCGCGACGCGATGGAGTACATCCGCCGCATCGACGAGATGGGCGGGATGGTCAAGGCGATCGAAACCGGCTACCCGCAGCGCGAGATTTCCGAGGCCGCTTTCAACTATCAGCGCCAGCTCGAACAGGGCATCAAGACCGTCGTCGGCGTCAACAAGTACACGATCCCGGAAGAAATAAAGATCGAGACGCTGAAGATCGACAGCGCGATGGAAGAGATGCAGATTCAGCGGGTGCGCAAGATGAAGCGCGAACGCAATTCAACCGCGGCGCGCGAGGCGCTCAAACGCGTCGCCGAGGCCTGCCGCTCGGGCGAGAACCTGATGGAGCCGATCTGCGAGGCGGTCCGCCGCGATGGCACAGTCGGCGAAATCTGCGACATCTTCCGCTCCGAGTTCGGCATCTACACCGACCCAGGTTGGATCTAACGTGGCCGAGAAACGGCTCAGAATTCTGGTCGCGAAGCCGGGGCTCGACGGACATGATCGCGGCGCCAAGATAATCGCGCGCGCGCTGCGCGATGGCGGTTTCGAGGTGATCTACACCGGGCTCCATCAGACGCCCGAAATGATCGCCGAGGCTGCCGTGCAGGAAGACGTCGATGCGGTCGGGCTCAGCGTGCTCTCAGGCGCGCACATGACGCTCTTTCCGGAAGTGATGCGCCTTCTGAAGGAGCGCGGCGCAGCCGATATCGCGGTCTTCGGCGGCGGGATCATCCCCGAAGACGACGCGCTCAAGTTGCGCGAGGCGGGCGTCAAGGAAGTCTTCACGCCCGGCGCTTCAACCGAAGATATCGTCAAGTGGGTGCGCGAGCACGTGCGTCCACGCGAGTGACGCCCGAGACGGCGCGATCCCGATGGAATCCCTGCGATGAACTTCAATCTTAGCGACGAGCAGCGCACGATTCGCGATACGCTGCGCCAGTTCGCCGAGCGCGAGATCAAGCCCAACTCCGCCAAGTGGGACAAGGAGGAGATCTTCCCGCGCGAAGTCATCGGTCATCTTGGCGAGCTCGGCTTTCTCGGCATCGCGTTCCCTGAGCGCTTCGGCGGCGGCGGCGCCGACACGCTCAGCCAGGCACTGGTGGTCGAGGGTCTCTCGCGCTACGACGCTTCGGTCGGACTCACCTGCGCGGCGCACATGTCGCTCTCAAGCGGCCACATCAACTTGTTCGCCGCCGACGAGCATCGTGCGCACTACCTGCCCGACATGGTCGCGGCGAAAAAGCTCGGCGCGTGGTGCCTGACCGAACCCGGATCGGGCTCGGATGCGGCCGCGATGCAGACCCGCGCGGTGCGCAAGGGCGACAACTTCGTCATCAACGGCGCCAAGATGTTCATCACCAACGGCTCGGTCGGCGACGTTTATGTAGTGATGGCGGTGACGGACCCCGCCAGGAAGCGCTCGGGCGTTTCGGCCTTCATCGTCGAGCGCGGCACGCTCGGCCTTTCCAACGGGCGGCGAATCGAAAAACTGGGGCTTCGCGCCTCGGACACCGCCGAGGTGATTTTCGACAACGTCACGGTGCCCGCAAGCAACCTGATCGGCGAGTTGGGCGAGGGCTATAGCCAGACGCTCAAGGTGCTCGAGGGCGGGCGAATCGGAATTGCAGGCTTCGCCGCGGGAATCGCGCGCGGTGCCTTCGAGGAAGCGACCGCCTATGCCAAGGAGCGCAGGCAGTTCGGCAAACGGATTGCGGACTTCCAGGCAATCCAGTGGATGCTGGCTGACATGGCGACGCGGATCGACGCGTCGTGGGTGCTGATGTGTCGCGCCGCGGAGCTCAAGGACAAGGGCAAGCCTTACGGACGCGAGGCCGCGATGGCCAAGCTGTTCGCCTCGGAGACCGCGATGTGGACGACGATTAAAGCAGTGCAGATCCACGGCGGCTACGGCTACATGGCCGAATTCCCGGTCGAGCGCTTCATGCGCGACGCCAAGCTGGCGGAAATCGGCGAGGGCACGAGCGAGGTGCAGCGGATGATTATCGCGAAGTCGCTGCTGCGCGACGGCTACATGCCCGCCTGAGCCCCGTCTGCCGCCGCGCATCAGTTACAAGGGGCCGCCAGTTGTGCGGCCCTTTTCGTTTCCGGGCGCCTTGCGTGACGTGATCGCGGAAAGCGAGAGGTGCTAAAAGAGGGGAAAGAGCAGGGAGGATCGTCCGATGAAAGTGCTGTTCGAAAAGAGGGGGCCGATCGCCTACGTCACGATCAATCGTCCCGAGCGGCTCAACGCCTGCGACTTCGAGACCTACGGGCGCCTCTCGCAAATCTGGCGCGAGTTCGGCAAGGACCCGGCGCTCCGGGTCGCGATCTTCACCGGCGCGGGCGAGCGCGCGTTCTGCGCCGGCAGCGACATCAAGTCCAACTACGTCGAGCAGCCCAACGAAGAACTGCTCGACGCGCCGTATCCGGTGATGTTCGAGCTTACCAAACCGATCATCGTGGCGATCAACGGCCACGCCAACGGCGGCGGGCTCGAGCAGGCGCTCTGCTGCGACATCCGCGTGGCCGCCGAGCACGCGCAGTTCGGGCTTGGCGAGGTGCGTCTTGGATGGCTCCCCGGGGGCGGGGGCACGCAGCGCCTGCCGCGGCTGATTCCGCTCGGGCGCGCGCTCGAGATGCTCTACACGGGTAATCGAATCGGCGCCGCCGAGGCGCTGCGTCTGGGACTCGTCGATCACGTGGTGCCGATGAGCGGCCTGATGGCGAAGTGCGAGGAGATCGCGGGCGAGATCTGCAAGAGCGCGCCGCTTGGGGTGCAGCGGATCAAGCAGGCGGTGATGCGCGGCCTCGACATGCCGCTCGCCGACGGGCTGAGGCTCGAACGCGAGCTCTACAAGTGGCTGCAGGACACCGAGGACGCGCGCGAGGGCGCGCGCGCATTTGCCGAGAAGCGCGCGCCGCAGTGGAAGGGCAAATAGGAGCGCCCCCGGCGCACCCGTAATCGCTTATTCGTCGTCGCGGCCGGAAGCGTCGTCGGACGCCGAGGGATCTTCGAGCAGGTCTTCGAGCAGATCTTGGCGGATCGCGGCGAGGTCGGAGCTGTCGAGCCCGATGCCTTCGATCATGAAGGCATCGATACCGCCGGATTCGTCGATCAACTCGAATACCGGCTCGAGTTGCGCCGCGGCCAGCGGCATTTTCGGAAATACGAGGTTGCTTTCGAGGAAATCGGCGACTATGCGCTCACGGCTCACGCCGAGCAGCTCGAGCAGCATCGCCGCGCCCACGCCCGTGCGGTCGCGCCCCGCCGAGCAATGGAACAGCAGCGGGTAAACCTCGCGTTCGGCGAGGATATTGAAGAACGTCCGCCAATCCTCGCGGAAGTCGTGGATGATCGCGTGATGTTCGCGGCCGGGAATCAGGCTTATCGGCTCGCGCTCGCGAAACCATCGATCGCCGATCGGGATATGCTCCCAGCGCACCTCGCGCATCACGTCGGCGTGCGGCGGTCCGAGGATCGAAATCTCCGTACGGCTCTGGAGCGTGACCACGGTGCGGAGCCCGGCCGAACGTATCGGGCTTTCCTCGGGAACCTCGGCCAGATGCGCCGAGCGGAAGACCATGTTGCTGCGCGTGCGTTTGCCTTCGCTGGTCGGATGGCCGCCGAGGTCGCGGAAGTTGCGTCCGCCGTAGCGGCGCAACAGCGTGAAATCGACGACGACCCTGCGTCCGGCGAGCTTGTCACCGCCGTCGTCGGTTTTGCGCACGATCGCGGATTTGTTTTCAGTTTCGTTGTCGGCCGGCACTTGAAGACTACCTGCGACGCGGCCAGAGGCCGCTGCGCCCCGCGTCATCCGCACGATTCAATTTTAGCCTGTATGACCGCTGGCGAAAAGTGCGCGAATCGCGGCCGGCTTTGCGCGCCGATTATCGTTTGATGAAGGTTCTATCGGGCGGCGCCGCGCTGCCGGCGGGCCGCGCTCGACAGTTGCACAGACAGGGCGCTACAAGGAATAGCCTCTCGTGGAAGTCTCGCCAAAAATCGCCGGCGCACACGATTTGCGCGCGGGATGCCTTAACTTCGTCGAGCTGTCGGCGATCGCGGTCGCGAACATCGCGCCGACGCTGACGGCGGTTCTGATCATGCCGCTGATGTTCGGCGCGGCCGGCAACGCCAGCTGGCTCGCATACCTGTTCGGAGCGGCGATGCTGCTGTTCGTGGCGCTGAACCTCAACCAGTTCGCCCGCCGGTCAGCGACGACCGGATCGATGCACGCGTACACGGTGACGGGGCTTGGCAACACGGCCGGCGGCATCTCCGCATGGTGCCTCGTTTGGGCTTACCTGTTCGACGGGATTCCCGGCGTTGCCGGGTTCACGATCTTTGCCAACGCCGTGCTCGGCACGGTGGGGTTGCACGTTCCGGCTCTACTGACCTTCGCGATCGTGGTCTTCGTGGTCTGGCTGCTCGCGTACAAGGACGTGCAGCTCTCGAGTATCGTGATGCTCGCGTTCGAGGGCGTTTCGCTGACACTCGTACTGATCGTGTGCGCGGGCGTCCTGCTGCGGCATCGTTTCGCCCTTGACCCGGGACAGCTCAGTCTGAAGGGATCGACCGTCGCCGGAGTCGCGATCGGCGTGAATATCGCAATTTTCAGCCTCGTCGGGTTCGAGAACCCCACGGCGTTTGGCGAGGAGGCGAAGGATCCGCTCGTGACCATTCCGCGCGCGTTGATCGTCGGATTGCTGCTGAGCGGCATCCTGTTCGTCCTGTTCGCGTACACCGAGGTGCTGGGCTTTGCCGGGTACAAGACGACGCTGGACAAGGTCGATACGCCGATCAACATCCTTGCGGGCGTGGTCGGGATGCCGGCGCTGATCGTGCCGCTCTCATTGGGCGCGATGATCGGCTCGTTCGCCGCGGTTTGCGCCTGCGTCAACGCCAGCGCGCGGATTCTGTACTCGCTGAGCCGCAACGGCACCCTGCATCCGGCAGTAGGCGCCGCTCACGCGGTGCATGAGACGCCGCACGTTGCCGTCACGATAATGAGCGCGCTGTTCCTCATCATTCCGGCCGCTCTGCTCTCGTGCCGGGCACGCAGCTCCTCGATATCGTCGGCTACGGAGGCTCGTTGACCGCGTTCGGGTTCATTGCCGCCTATTTCCTGGTCTCGATCGCTGCACCTGCCTATCTCAAAAACCAGGGCATCGTGCGCGGCCGCGATTATGCGCTCGCCGCCGTCGCAGCCGTGATGCTGCTGTTCCCCGCGGTAGGCAGCGTCTATCCTGTCCCCACGTGGCCCTACAGTATTTTTCCCTATCTCTTCCTTGCGTATCTCATAGCCGGACTGGTGTGGATTAGCTCGCGGCAGAACGCCACCTACGAGATAGCCGATGGCACGGCCGCGGCGTCAGCGGAGGACGACGTTTCGACCTAGAAGACAGTGCGATAAACTGAAATCATCTCCGGCGTCTGAGCGCCGCGAGGGTTGGTAAACGCGATGGCTTATAAAATCTCGCTCGGCGTGAACTGGCAGGGCAAGCCCGACTTCAAGGGCATGATCGATCGCGCGAAGGCCGCCGACGACGCCGGCGTGCATTCGATCTGGGTCGCCGAGGCGTGGGGCCGCGACGCCTTCACCAGCCTCACGCTCCTCGCCGAGCACACCCGGCGGATTGCGCTCGCGACCGGGATCGTCAACACCTACTCGCGCACGCCGGGCGCGCTGGCGCAGCATTTCGCGACGCTCGACGAGCTGAGCGGCGGGCGCATGATTATCGGGCTCGGCACCAGCGGTCCGCAGGTGATCGAGCATTTCCATGGCGTCGCGTTCAACCCGCCGCTCACACGCCTTCGCGAGTACGTCGATATCATCAACCTGCTGATGGCCGGAGAGCCGCTCAACTACGACGGCAAGCTCTTCAAGCTGAAACGCGGCTTTACGCTGCGCTTCGAGCCGCCGCGGAGGCACGTGCCAGTCTATATCGCCTCGCTCAACCGCAGGAGCGTCGAGTTCACGGCGCAAAAAGCGGACGGATGGCTGCCGGTGATGATACCGCTTGGGCGGCTCAAGGAATCGATCGCGGAGTTCCGCGCGATGGCGGCGAGCGCCGGGCGCGACCCGGTCTCCCTCATGGTCAAGTCGCCGAGCACCATTCACGTGACCAATGATCCGGACCGGGCGCGTGCCGCCCAGGCGGGCACGCTCTCGTTCTACGCCGCCCGGATGGGCACCTTCTATGCCGAGCAGCTCACGCGCCTGGGCTTCGGTGACGACGTGCGCCGGATTCGCGAGGCATGGGCGTCGGGCGGCTCGAAGGCCGGCGCCGAGGCGGTCTCGCCTCGTCTCCTGGACGAGACGGGCTACGCGGGCGACGTCGCCGGGGCGCGCGAGCGGCTTGCGGCCGACGCCGAGGCGGGTGCGGACCTCTTTCGCGTAGAGGTCGATGCGGCCGACCTCGCCGCCTACCAGCGCACGCTGTCGGCGCTCGCCGCGTGATGAGAAACAGGTTGCCAGTCTCGGGGCGTGGCGCTATACGAAGGTTTGGCCGCACGCAGGTTCGGCTCCAAGAAGGAGGACACAATGAAAGCTGCAGTCATGGAAGGCGTTCGCAAACCGCTGGTCGTCAGGGACATGCCCGATCCGCAGTGTCCTCCAAATGGCGCGATCATCAAGACCGCCGCCGAGGGTATCTGCCGCTCCGATTGGCATCTGTGGTCAGGCGACTGGACCTGGGTGGGCCTTACGCCCAGCATGCCGATGATCATGGGCCACGAGTTCTGCGGCGTGGTCCAGGAAGTCGGCAAAGAGGTCAAGGACTTCAAGAAGGGCGATCGCGTGCTCGTTCCGTTCAGCCAGGGCGACGGCACCTGCGAGCTCTGCCGCTCGGGCAACTCCAACATCTGCAACACGCCGCTCATCCCGGGAGTCACCTATCATGGTGGGTACGGTTCGTATGTCGGCATCCCCTACGCCGACCTCAACCTGGTCAAAATGCCTGACGGGGTCGGCTTCCTCGAAGGCGCCTCGCTGGGCTGCCGCTTCATGACCTCGTACCACGGGATCGTCGACCGCGCGCAGGTGCGGCCCGGCGAATGGGTGGCGGTGCACGGCTGCGGCGGAATCGGTCTTGCCGCGATCCAGATCGCGTCGTCGATCGGCGCTAACGTTATCGCGGTGGACCTCGACGGACGCAAGCTCGAACTGGCTAAAGAAGTCGGCGCGAGCCATATCGTCAATGCCAAGGCCGGCGATCCGGCGGCGGCGATCGTGGACATCACCAAGGGCGGCGCGCACGTATCGGTTGACGCGCTGGGCGTCGCTGCGACCTGCCGCAACTCGATCAACAGCCTGCGCAAGCAGGGACGCCATCTGCAGATCGGTCTCACCACGCAGGCCGAGAAGGGCGAAATCGCGGTGCCGATCGACAAAATGGTGCTGATGGAGTTGCAAATCGTCGGCACGCTCGGGATGCAGTCGACGCGCTACCCGGGGATGCTGCAGATGGTCGAGGCGCGCAAACTCAACCCCAAGGCGATGATCACCGGCACGGTCGGACTCGACGGCGCCTCCGCGATCCTCGAAGAGATGACCACCTTCCAGAACGTCGGCGTGACGATCATCGACTACAAGATCTAGCGCGCAGCGGCGTTTGTGGTTTCGGCTTTTCCGGAGAGGGTCCATCGCGGACCCTCTCCGCATTTTACGCGCGCGGGACGCGGCTTCGCGCCCGCGGCGCGGCGGGAGGATGTTCCGGCGATGAAGGCGGTAGTTTGCGAGAAACCGGGCGACGAGAGCGTGCTCAAAATCGGCGAGGCTGCCGATCCCACGGCCGGTCCGGGCCAGTTGCTGATCCGGGTCAAGTATGCGGGCCTCAACCGCGCCGACGTGATGCAGCGTCAGGGCTTTTATCCGCCGCCACCGGGCGCCTCGGAAATCATCGGCCTCGAATGCGCGGGCGAGGTCGCCGCGATCGGAGCGGGAGTCGGCGGATGGCGCGTCGGCGAGCGCGCGATGGCTCTGCTGGCGGGCGGCGGCTACGCGGAATTGGCCGCGGTCGACGCCGGCTCGGCGATGAAAATCCCTCGCGCGCTGAGCGACGAGGAGGGCGCGGCATTTCCCGAGGTATTCATCACCGCGTTCCTCAACATCTTCATGCTGGCCGCCGCGCGGCCGGGCGAATCGGTCCTGGTGCATGGAGGCGGCAGCGGCGTCGGCACCGCGTCGATTCTGCTCTGCAAGGAAGCCGGGGTGCGCTCGATCGTGACTGCCGGCAGCGACGCCAAGTGCGAGCAATGTCTCAAGCTCGGCGCGGACGTCGCGATCAATTACAACTCGGGGCCGTTTCCCGCCGCGGTCAAGACCGCGACCGGCGGCCGCGGCGCTGACATCATCCTGGACAGCATCGGCGCCGCCTACCTCGGTCAGAACCTGGAAGCGCTCGCGCACGGCGGGCGGCTGGTATTGATTGGATTGATGAAGGGCGCGTGCACCGAGATAGATCTGACCGGCGTCCTGCGGCGTCATCTGAAAGTGATGGGCTCGACGCTGCGCACGCGTCCCGAGAAGGAGAAGGCGGCGATTATTGCCGCGCTGCTCGAGCGTTTCGGCGCCGCGCTCGAGGCCGGCCGGCTGCGCCCGCCGATTTACAAGGCGGTGCCGATGGCGAACGTGGCCGAGGCGCATCGCATGATGGCGGCGAGCGAACACTTCGGCAAGATCGTGCTGCGCGTCGCGTAGAGGTTGGCGGCCGTTCCTGGGGCGGGGGCGGTATGTTCGAAAATCGCTCCGCGTTGATCAGTGGAGCCTTCTCTTCAGTCATCCCGAGCGAAGGCTGCCAGAGTCGAGGGACCCCGGAATCTTTTTTGTGTCGAGGCATCCGCGACGAAGGCCCGGAAAGGTCGGGATCCTTCGACACGCGCAGCGCTCGCTCAGGATGACACCGGAAAAAGCGCCGCGTTATTGGCGCTAACACCTCAAAAACCATCGAGGACGAATCCAGGTGCGTATCGCCGCCGAGCCGGCGATGATAGTTTGGTTCGTTGGCGCGTGGCTGACTTGCCGCGCCAGCGCGATGCGTCTTAGCGAACTCGACTACAATCTGCCGCCGGAACTGGTTGCGCAGGCGCCGCTCGAGCGCCGCGACGAAGCGCGCCTGATGGTGCTTGACCGGCGCGCCGGCACGATCGAGCACTCGCGTTTCTACAAGCTTGGCGATTTTCTGCGCGACGGCGACCTGCTTGTGCTGAACGACACGCGCGTGTTTCCCGCGCGGCTCTTCGCGCGCAAACCCACCGGCGGCGTGGTCGAACTGCTGATGGTGCGTCCGGTGGACGAACCGCCCGGAGCCTGGCTCGCGCTGATGCGGGGCCATCGCGAAGTGCGCGAGGGCGCGCGCCTTACGCTCGACGACGGGCGCGCGCTCCGCATCGCGGGCTTTCAGCGTCCCGGCCGCCCGTTGGTCGTGAGCGACGGCCCGGTTTCGATCGAGTCCATCCTGGATAGCGCAGGCGCGCTGGCGCTCCCGCACTATATCCATCGCGCGCCGGGGCCGGCCGACCGCGACGATTACCAGACCGTGTACGCCGCGCAGCCCGGCGCGGTGGCGGCGCCGACCGCCGGACTGCACTTCACGCGCGAGCTCCTGGCAAAGCTCGCGGCTGCCGGCGTGCGCGCCGCGTTCGTGACGCTCCATATCGGACCGGGCACGTTCACGCCGCTTCGCGAGCCGCAGGTCGAGGCGCATAGCATGGAGGCCGAGTGGTACACGATCCCGCCCGCAACGCTGCAGGCGATGGCGCTTGCGCGGCGAACCGGCGCCCGTGTGATTGCGGTCGGCACCAGCAGCGTGCGCGCGCTCGAATCGCATGCGATAACCGGCGACGCCGAGGGCGCGACCGGACTTTTTATTTCGCCCGGATATCGCTTTCGCGCGACCGACGTGATGATTACCAATTTCCATATGCCGCGCTCGACCGTGCTGGCGATGGTGATGGCGCTGGCGGGGCGCGAAGAGATTCTCGACGCCTACCGCGAGGCCGTGCGCCATCGCTACCGCTTCCTGAGCTACGGCGACGCGATGCTGATCCTGTGAGCGCGAAGATGCCATCCGACCGAGAAGCCGCGGCGCCGCGGTTCAGTTTACGGGGGTTCGGCTTCGAAGTCCTCGAGCGCGACGGCGATGCGCGCGCGGGCCGGATGACGACCGCGCACGGCGAGGTCGCAACTCCCGCCTTCATGCCGGTCGGCACCCGCGCCGCCGTCAAGGCGATGGCGCCCGAGGAGCTATGGCAGTTGGGTTACCGGTTGGTGCTCGCCAACACCTACCATCTCGCGCTCCGGCCGGGAGCTGAGCTGATCGAAGAGCTTGGCGGGGTCGGGCGCTTCATGGGCTTCGACGGCGCGGTTTTGACCGACTCCGGCGGCTTCCAGGCGATGAGCCTTGCGCGGCTTAACGCGATCGATAACGGCGGAATCCGTTTTCGCTCGCACCTGGACGGGTCGGAGTTCATGCTGACGCCGGAGCGGACAGTCGGAATTCAGGAGCGGATCGGCTCGGACCTGATGATGGCGCTCGACGAATGCACGCCGTATCCGGCCGAGCGCGCGCGAGTCGCTGCGTCGCTGGAGTTGACGGCGCGATGGGCCGAGCGATGCGTTGCGGCGCGGCGCAGTCCGCATCAGGCGCTGTTCGGGATAATCCAGGGCGGCGTTTATCCGGAACTCAGGCGGCGAAGCACGGCGCAGATAACCGCGATGCCGTTCGACGGCTTCGCGGCGGGAGGGCTTGCGGTGGGCGAGCCGAAGGAACAGATGCGCGAAATGGCTGCGCTGAGCGCGACCTTGCTGCCGGCGGAACACCCGCGCTATCTGATGGGCGTCGGCACGCCGGAGGATCTGGTCGCCGCGGTCGGGATGGGCTATGACCTGTTCGATTGCGTGTTGCCGACGCGTAACGCGCGCAATGGCTCCGCGTTCACGAGCGACGGCCGCCTGTCGATCAAGCAATCGGTGTATGTCCGCGACCCCCGGCCGCTGGAAGAGGGCTGCGGATGCCGCACGTGTCAGCGGCTTAGCCGCGCCTACCTGCGCCATCTATATATTTCGGGCGAGATTCTGGCGGCGCGCGCGCTAACGGAACATAATCTTTACTTCTACGCCCGCTTGATGGCCGGGATGCAAGCTGCTATCGCATCTCGCACTTACCGGGAATTTGCGGCCGCCACGCTGGCGCGGCTAGGCCGCCGGCAAAGCGCGCAGCCGGAGTAGATAAAGGATAAAATGGTCGCCGATGTTTCTTGAAGGAATTGCGTGGGCGCAAAGCGCTGGCGGGGCGGCCGCCGGTGCTCAGCCGCCGCTTATCGATCAATTGCTGTACGGGCCGGGTGTGCCGTTTGCCCTCCTGATCGTTGCTTTTTACTGGTTCTTCCTGCGCCCCCAGAGCACCAAGGCGCGCGAGCATCGCGACATGCTGGCCAAGCTCAAGCGCAACGACGAGGTCGTGACCGCCGGCGGGCTGCTGGGCCGGGTAAGCGAGATCGGCGAGAAGGTTGTCGTGCTGGAGATCGCGCCGAACGTGCGCGTGCGGGTCGAGCGCAGCCAGATAACTGGGCTTTCGAGTTACGGCAAGGCTCCGGCCGGCAAGAATCAGAAGGCGGAGTAATCGCGGCGTGCGTTCAGGCCGGTTTTGCGGAGTCCGTCGAAAAAGTAAAGAAGTGAAAAAGTAGAACAGTGGAAAACGCAGCAAACGCCAACGCCGATTTTATCCCGATAATTGTCCTGCTCGCGGTGGCGGGCGCCTTTTTGTGGCTGCACTTCACCGGGGGCAGCGGACGCACCCGGCTCTATCTCGCCGTGGCGCTGACTTTCCTCGCCGTGCTGGTCCTGCTGCCCAGCATCAGCGGCGCGCTGCCCGACTGGTGGACCAACACCATTCCGACTCCGAAGATCCAGCTCGGACTCGATCTCCAGGGCGGCACCCATCTTCTGCTCGAGGTCAAAGTCGACGAGGCGGTCAAGACTCAACTGCGCCGCGTCGCCGAAGACGTCAAGCAGGAGATGAAGCAGAACAAGCTCGAGGTTAAGAACGTCGCCTCGGACGCTACCTCGGTGAGAGTGACGCTCGCGAGCGCAGACGAGCGGAGCGCGTATCTTGACCTCGCAAGCAAGGTCTTTTCCGACATGGTGGTCGGCCTCGCGCCGAACTCGGGCGACGCCGGGCCGGCCTACCAGATGACCTTTCGGCCGATGGAGCTGGATCAGGTGCGCCGCAATGCGATGGAGCAGGCGCTCGAGACGATTCGCAATCGTATCGACCAGCTCGGCGTGCGCGAAACCACGATCGCCCAGGAAGGCAACGACGAGATCCTGGTGCAGCTGCCCGGGATCCAGGACCCCGAGCGCGCCAAGGAGCTGATCGGCAAGACCGGCGTGCTGCAGTTCAAGCTGGTGGACGACAATCATCCGGTGTCGGACGCGCTGCGCGACGGACCGCCGCCGGGGGATGAAGTTCTCTACGGCCCGGCCAGCCGCGGCGGCCGCGAGCCATACCTGATCGAGTCCCCGGTGCTGCTCACCGGCGATACCATCACCGACGCGCGCGTGCGCCCCGGGGCCCAGCTCGAGGGTCCGTACGTCAGCGTCGATCTCGATCAGCGCGGCGCGCAGATTTTCGGCGCCATCACTTCGGCCAACGTCGGCCGCAAGATCGCGATCGTGCTCGACAACGTAGTCTATTCCGCACCGGTCATCAGAGAGCCGATTCCCGGCGGCCACGTGCAGATAACCGGCAGCTTCACCTACGACGAGGCGCACGAACTTGCGATCGTGCTGCGCTCAGGCGCCCTGCCGGCGCCGGTCGAGATTATCGAAGAGCGCACGGTCGGACCGTCGCTCGGGCGCGATTCGATTCACGAGGGCGAGCTGTCGTTCGTGGTCGGCGCGCTCGTGGTGCTGATCTTCATGGCGCTTTACTACAGCGGCGCCGGCCTGCTCGCCGACTTCGGCCTCTCGCTCAACATTCTGCTGCTGATCTGTGTGATGGCGGCGCTGCAGGCGACCCTGACCCTGCCAGGCATCGCCGGCATCGTACTCACGCTCGGAATGTCGGTTGACGCCAACGTGCTGGTCAACGAACGGATGCGCGAGGAGTTGCGCCTGGGCAAGACGCCGCGCGAGGCCGTGCGCCTCGGCTACGAGCGCGCATGGTCGGCGATTCGCGACTCCAATATCTCGACCTTCGTCGCCGGTCTGATCCTCTTCCAGTTCGGAACTGGTCCGGTGAAGGGTTTTGCGGTGACGCTCTGCGTCGGCGTGCTGACGGGCGTTTTCTCCTGTTTCGTGGTGACGCGAGCTTGGTACGATCATCTGATTTCGGCGCGCCGACTTAATACTATTAGCGTCTGAATGTAATTATAGCACGTTAATTTGCGCACTGACGGTTGACCGACGGCCTGTTGGCGAACACGACCACGCAAGGCCATGGCGGTTTGGGCGGCATTTTGCCACAATACCTTGACTTCATAAAAGGGTTCATATTAAAAACCGCGAGCTTTAGAGCACGACCCATGGCAGACAAAGACGACGTGCTTTTGAACTCCCGGGAAGTGGCATTTCTGCTCGATTTGAGTCCCGACACCGTCAACGAATTCGCACGCCGCAACATCCTGCCCGCGTTCAAGAAAGGACGGCAGTGGCGCTTTCGCAAGCGGGACATCGCGTCGTTCAAGCGTCAGACGCGCGGCATCAACGCGGCAGCCTAGCGCCGAAGCGGGGAAAAGTTTGAAGGATGCGCGCGCTGTATTCCTGCAGGCGCGCTGCATTCCGCAAGGAGGCTTGAGGTAGTACTAGCGATGGGCGAACCGCATCAGAGCCGCGTCTATTCCGACCTGGCACGTTTCTACGACCATACGTTCGGCCGCATCTTCGTCGATCACGAGCACGAGATAATCGAGCAGCTCAACCTGCGGCCGGGCCAGCAGGTGCTCGAAGTCGGGGTGGGCACCGGCATTTCGCTCGACGCCTACCCGCCCTACGTCAAAATCATCGGGATCGATCCGTCGGCCGACATGCTGGCGCTCGCGATCAAGAAGACGCGCGAGAACGGCTGGAGCCATGTCGATGTCCGCCGGGGCGACGCGCTCAACCTCGAATTTCCTGACAATAGCGTCGATTGGGTGACGACGTTTCACGTGATGACGGTGGTGCCGGATCCGCTGCGCATGATGCAGGAGATGGTGCGGGTATGTAAGCCCGGCGGCAAGATCGTCATGATCAATCATTTCGCGAGCGACAACCCGCTGCTTTACTCGCTCGTGTGGGCCGCCAATCCGCTGACCCGGCATCTCGGATGGACGACGCGGCTGCGCGTGAGCGATGTGCTCGACGGCCACAAGATTCATGTCGAGCGCAACGAGCGTATCGCGCGCTTCTCGTTTCATCGCGTCGTGATCGCCACCAAGCTCGCCGTCTAGCAGGGCGGCCTTGAGAGGCAGCTTTTGCGCTATAGGTCCGGTCTCTTCGCTCCCGCCGCTCTCGCCGCCGCCATCGTTATCGCATCGCTTGCGCTCGCGGTCCGTGCGCGCACCTATCAGGCCGAGGCGGTCAAGGATGGCGGCGCGATCGCCGGCACTGTCCGGTTCGACGGCATGCCGCCGCCGCGCCAGCCGGTCGAGATCAGCAAGGATCGCGAGGTCTGCGGCGCCGCGCCGCACTATGACGAGAGCCTGGTTGTGGGCGCCGATGGCGGCGTCCAGAACGCCGTCGTCAGCGTCGCCGACATCGCCGCGGGCGCGCCGCTGGTCCCGCTCAAGGACGTGAATTTCGATCAGGAGGGATGCGAATACAAGCCGCACGTGCTGGCGCTTCCCGCCGGCAGTACGATCGATATCGTCAACTCCGACGGCATTCTGCATAGTGTTCGCACCGAGTCGAAGCTAAATCCCGCGCTCGACATGGCGCAGCCGCCGTTCAAGCGCGTGATCACGACCGCGCCGCTGAAGTATCCCGAGTTGATCGAGGTCGGCTGCGACGCGCACAACTGGATGCACGGATGGTGGTTCGTCGCGGGCAATCCGTACTATGCGGTGACCGGCGGCGGAGGTAAATTCGCGATAAAGGATGTTCCGCCGGGGACCTACACACTCGAGGTGTGGCAGGAAAAACTCGGCACGCAAAGGCGCAAAGTGACGGTCGAGCCGGGCAAGACCGCGACCGTGGATTTTTCGATGCGCCTCGGCAAGCAGTAAGGGTGCGGAAACCCGGACCTAAGCAGGGCGACGGTCGCGCGACGGTTAAGAACGATGGCACTGATGAAACGTTTCGATGCGCTGGAAGTTGCGACGAGCGATCTTGGCGATGCGGTCAGGACCTACCAGAGCAATTTCGGCTTTGAATTGAAATCCGCCTCCGGCGGCGATACCGCGACGCTCAAGGTGGGCGGCGCGGAAATCCGTTTGATCGCTGGCGCCGCCGCAGCTGCGACGATTGCCGCGAGCGGCGAGGGTCTCGCAGGACTGTGGCTCGAGACGGAAGACGTCCAGCAGGTTCTGGCGGCGCTCAAAAATGCGGGTCTCGAGGCGCCGTCCCCGAAGATCGATCAGGGACGCCGCGTGATTGCGATCGACCCGAAGATCGCCAACCAGGTTCCGCTGTTCATCTTCGACCGCAAGGTCTGATCTCCGCATCGTAAAACTCGCTGCGGCGTGAGGCGAGCGAAGGCGCCAGCCGCCCGACGCGCGAGGCTGTCAGCCGGTCTAGACTTTGGCGACAAAGAGCGCGCGCACGCTTTCTTCCAGTTGGCGGGTCAGCGCTTCGCGGTCGGCGCCGTGCAGTAGGGCGGTGTCGATGGCCGGCCCGATCGCCATCCGCATCCGCCGCCCCGGCCGCACGATTCGAGCGCCGCGGGGAAAGAAGCTGGCGCTGCCGCTAATCGCCATCGGCACGCACTTTTGTCGCGTAGCGATCGCAAGCCAGGCCGCCCCGTCGTTGAACGGATGCACGCAATTGTCACTGTAACGCGTGCCCTCGGCAAAAACGATGATTGAGAAGCCGTCGCGCACGGCCTTGACCGCCTTGCGAATTGCCTGGCCGCCCTTGGCGCGGTCGATCATAACGTGTCCCGCGCGGCGCATCGCCATGCCTACCACCGGAATTTTTTCCAGCTCGCGCTTCGCCACGAAACGCGGATGCCCGGGCATCCGGGCGCAGATCGCAAAGATGTCGAAGAAACTCTGATGGTTGGAGACGAGAACGTAGGTACCGAGACCGGCCAGATTCTCAAGCCCATCGATCTCGAGCTTGACGCCGCAGGTCCAGAGGATTAGCCGGCCCCAGGTGCGCGTGATCGGCGTCGCCAGGTGAGGGTGGCCGAGGAGCCCGGCCAGGGCGGCGAGTGGCGCGAAAATCGCCGTGTACAGCACGGCCATCGCGGTGGCAGCCCCGCCCCATACGAGTTCGATGACGCTGCGCGCGGGCGGCGCTGCAGGGGCGGCCTGGGGCGCTGCGGTTTCGCCGGACGCCGGATGGGCCGGATCGTTGGTGGCCGGGTCGTTGGCAGATGGCATCGCGCACATTCCTCAGGAACAACTGCGTACAGCTTTCGCGATGCGCGGGCAATATCGTGGCGCGAAATATGGATTCACGCGGACGCAATGCGAGTCGACGGAAAAAGGCTTGCGCGAACGCGCGCGGCGTTTGCGTCTAGGCGACGCGCGGAGTGACTTTGCTTGCGGCCGCTGCCGGTGCGGCGCTCACCTTGCGTCTCGCCGCGCGAACCGGGACCAGCAAGGCCAGCACCGCCAGCGCCAGCATCCCGGCCTGCGCCGCCAGCGTCTGCACCGTGGGGAAGAGTCCGAGCACCTGGATGGTCGGCACATAGTCAACGAAAGTGGCGCGTAGCACGCCCGATTCCTGGAAGCTCGCGATCCCCTGGCCGACGAAGACAACCGCCATCGCGTAGAGCAGCACAGAAGTTGCGGTGAAGAACGAGCCGAGTGGTATCCGGAAGGCCGCCTTGCGCAGGACCATGAAAATTATCGCGAGCGCGACCGCGCCGGCCACCAAGCCCACGAGCACGGCATGACGCTCGACCGTCTCGGTCGCGCCGCCAAGCAGAGCCTGGAAGAAAACGATGGTTTCGGCGCCCTCGCGCATCACCGCCAGGAACGCCGTCAGCCCAAGCGCGATTGACGGCCCGGCGATGTCGCGCGAGGCCTCGACCTTGTTGTGCAGGAAGGCGCGCCAGCGGTCGCTCTGGCTGCGCGCCGTCAGCCATGAACTCACGTAAAAGAGCGTCGCCGCGGCGAGCAACTGGAAGATGCCTTCAAGGGTGTCGCTGGTATTGTCGGCGATGAGATGATTGACCGCCCATGCCAGTACGAGGCTGAGCCCGATTGCGATCAGGGCCCCGGTATAGATATCGCGCGCACACCGTTCCTGCCCGGCCTCGCGGACTGCGGCCAGGAGGGCGATGATCACCAGGAGAGCTTCGGAACCTTCGCGAACCAGGATGCCGAAAGAATATACGAAATAGGGCAAAACCGTGGGCACTTGTATTCCTGGACCCCTGACGCCTTATAGCTCCGTCACGCGATCTTCTAATTGAGAACCATTCTCAATTAACCCTATTACGGCCGCGCTCGCGGTGTCAAGGCGAATCGGCGCGCACCCAAGCCGACCCTGCTTGCCGCGCATCATGAGCCGGTGTAATTTCGACATCAAAGCGGGGCAGCGGGCCTGCGAGGGCGCGCGCCCGCTTTCGCTTTGGGGAGGTCGGTTGAGGAGCACCGGATGCGCTGCCTCTATTGCCGGCGATGGGCCGGACTGATCCGCCGGACCTGTCCGGTCTGTGGCAAAGTGGCCAGAATCGTCGAGCAGGCGGGCGGCACGGTGGGACTGGTTGGGCTGGTGGACATCTTCGTCGCCGAGGGTTTCTCGCGGGAGCAGGTGGACCGGGTGCTGGATGCACAGGTGGGCGATCTGCCCACGTTGCGGGACCGTCTGACCTCCGAGCTGACCAACGTGTTGATGCGTGGATTGGGCATGCCCGGCCGACAATCGCCTGAAGACGTACGCCGGGTTCGTCGCTCGATCCAATCGGGGGGCGGTGAGGGCACGTGGCGAGCAGGGGACAAGCCGCCGGAGCCGTCCTGATCGGCAGCTGCGCATGAGCACTTGACT
>DATJXN010000049.1 GCA_035500095.1 Candidatus Binataceae bacterium | reverse complement strand
CGGCGCGCGCGCGATATCGGTAATCGAGGTCTGCGCGCCCCCGGCGGCGTCGAGAACCAGATCCTTGCGCTGATGGATTCCCGGCGGCCTGAAGACCGGGAAACCCTCGTACTCGGACTCGACCGAGACGGTCCCTTCCTTGACCTCGCCATTGGCGAAGGTGAAATCGTCGAAGTCGGGAAAAGAGACATATGCGTCGGGCTGGATCTGGCTTCGCAGCGTGACCGTCAATCCGCTCGCCGCGCCGCCCGAGAGGTACTCGGCGCTCAGGTCGATCGCAAGGCTGGTCGCTCCGACCTCGACCTTCGCCGGCATCCGGACCGCCGCCTTCATCAGCGGGATGCGGAATTCCTCGACCCGGAAGTCCGCCGTCTGAAGCTCGTTGGGGTAGGTCTGGGGCCCCACCTTGAGCGCGATGGCGACCGAGTACTGGCCCAGCCTTGCGCCCTTGGGTATCTGCCACACCGTCTCCGCGACGCCCGCCGCGTTCCACTTGAGCGGGAAGTCATAATGCTGGTCGCCGCCCGCGGCGCGGATCGTCAACTTCGCCGGACGCTCCTCCAGAGCGGCCATCGCGAATCCCTCAACCGTCCTGGCCCGGAGGAAATGCTTCATGTGGACCGTCTCGCCGGCGCGGAAGAGCGGCCGGTCGAGCACGGTATGCGCCGCCAGGTCGCTCGGATTCCACGTCTGCGGCAGATGGAAGCGCCATGATTCGATTCCGTAGCGCCAGCTCGAATGGACGAAACTGAAGTCGTCGCCGAGCCGCGCCGTCACCAGCACTCCGGTGGAAAGGTCCTGCAGCGCCTGGGTCTGCGTGGTGTAGAAGTCGTACTTGGTCGGCGCCAGGTCCTTGCACTTGGGCGGATTTGTGACGGCGTCGATCTTCGGCGCCAGCGCGAGGCCGTGGCGATCGGTCGTGCCGGCCCACAGCTGCTTGCCGTGGCAATCGGAGATCGAGACCGCCGCGCCGGGGACCGGGTGCGCGTCCTCGAGCGTCGTCACCCAGACGAGCGAATCGGCCGCCCCCTGCTTGAAGTGGACCGAGAGGTTGGTGACCAGCGCTGCCGTCGGCACGTACATCGGGGCATTCCTGCCCAGGAGCACGCTGCCGAGATGGGCGCTCTTGAGCTCGACTATATATAGCCCGGGCTTGCCGAGCGGGAGGCCGAGAACTTCGAATGCTTTGGCGCCGTTGGGTTTGGGCAGCGTGAAGCGCCGCGGCGTGACGCCGCTGCCGTCGTCGTGGTCCTGCTTGTCTTGCGCGAAGACCGAGCGCGAGCGCTGCGCGCTCGCGACCTTTCTCAGCCACGAGATCGCCGTGGCCGCGTCGGGCGTCGAAAGTCCGAAGACGCGCGCGTCGATGCGGGCGACAAAATCGCCGAACGCCGAGCCGCTGGGTGCGGGCATCCCGCCGCTCGCCCGAAGCTCGGCACCGCGGATAAGCGGCTCGAGATTGCGCACGGTGACCGGCAGCGTCGGGTCGGCGGCCTCGATAATCCCGAAGCGCGCGGCGAATTTCGCGAGCGGCGGGAATTCGTCGGTCCTGACCGTCAGCGGAAAGCGCGCGGCGTTGGCGAGCGGGCGGCCGGTGTCGTCGGTGAGACCCGCGGGAATCGCGATCGTGTATTGCGCGGATTCGTGGAACGGGCCGGAAAAGACGACGTTGCGAATATCCGATTGATCGGCGCCGTCGGGCAGTTGCGCGCCGTGCCGGACTCCGTCGGGGCCGGTTATCGCGATCCGCTTCGAGTTGTCGATCGAGATTGAGGCCGAGAACGTAAGCCGCATCGGCGTGACCGGGATACACGCGGCCTGCGGATTCTCGCGTTCGCATCCGAAGTTCGCTTCGAACGCCGGTCGCACCTTGAACTGTATTTCCTGGTCCTGCGCGGTCGCGATTCCGCCCGCGGCCTCGATTCCCTTGCCCCAGATGAGCTTTACGTTCGCGTTGTCCGCAAACGCCTGACGCGCCTGCAGGATGATCGCGGGACGATGGTTGATGAAATCGCTGAAGCGCTTGAGTAGCAGGTTGCGATCCGCGCCCTCGATGATCGTCGCGCCGACCCGCTGCGGCATCCCCTGCACTGAGAACTCGGCGTGATCGAGCACCGTCTGTTCGACCGGCTCCGCGTCGAGCACGAGCACGAAGGCCTGGCGCTCGTCGATGCCCGTGTCGCCCGCCCAGGGCCGCGTTTCGATTACGGCCGGGCCGCCGGTGTCAAACACGAACGGCGGATGGCTTTCGACGGCGTCACCTTTTAGCGTCTTTAGCCCGGGCGCGAGCGTGAAGGTGCATCGCACCCCGGCCGGCAGATCGTTGTCGAAGTCATAGGACCATTGCCGGCTGTCGATCCATCGCGCCGTACCCGGCCATCGCGCCGTTCCTTGCGGGCGAGCGGCTCCGGGCCTCTGCGGCGTTCCATTCGATTGCGGCGATCCGCCGCCGACGCAATCGACCGCAAACGGCGATTGTGCGACGCGCGGATCGCCCATCGGGACCATCGGTTGCGAGAAGCGCGCAACCGCCTGGCGCACGTTCTTGACCGTGCCCTGGGGCGACAACGAGACCGTCGCTGACGCCGAATCCGCTGTGGCCGAGGCGGCGAGGGCGGCAAGGCATAGAATTGAAAGTGCTAGGACGCGGACAGTTGGAGCGAAAAGCCGCCGGCCAGCCATCGCGGCACGGCCTATCCCGGGTGAGGAAGGAACCTTGGCTGAAAATCTATTGATGGTAGTCCCCCCTCCCAACCCCGGCTCGCGCTGTCGACCCGCGCTATTGGTCTTACGGATAGCTGGGCCGCGCCTGTCGCGGAATGATAGCGGCGGCTCCCGGCTGGAACAATCGCGTGATTTAAGTTGTCGCAGACGCGACAAAACGTACCGTACACACAGCGAAAGCACTTTTGCCAAGTGCTCAAGGCTGCGATACTGTTCCGATGGGAGCCGAAGACCGGCGGGGTGGAAGACCGGCGAGGTGAATGATGGCCGAGGTTATACACGCGAGCGCGCCAGCGCCCAATGGAGCCGCCCGCGTCGAATTTGAATTACAACTTTACTATTGGGTGAAACTTATTCGCGGCTTCGAGGACCGCGTCGCACGCCTTCACCGACAAAACAGGATTCTCGGGGGAGTTTACTCCGGCGCCGGACAGGAGGCGATCGTCACCGGCATTTGCGCCCCCTTGCAGGAGGGCGATCTGGTGGCGCCGCTTCATCGCGACCTTGGCGTGTTCCTCATGCGCGGCGTCGACCCGGGGCGTCTGATGGCGCAGCTGATGGGCAAAGAGACCGGGCTCTCGCGCGGCAAGGATTCCTTCCTACACGGCGGCGACCTCGAGCACACCGTGTTCGGCTCGACCTCGATGCTCGGATCGTCGCTGCCGGTCGCGGTTGGCGCGGCGCTCAAGTACCACATCAAGAAGGAAAAGCAGGTGGCGGTCGCGTTCTTCGGCGAGGGCGCATCGTCGCGGGGCGACGTGCATGAAGCGATGAACTTTGCCGGCGTGCACAAGCTGCCGGTGGTCTTCGTGTGCGAGAACAACCGCTTTGCCTACTCCACGCCGCTCGAGAAGCAGATGGCGATCGACGACGTTGCGTCGCGCGCCGCCGCCTATGGCTTCAAAGGCCACGCGGTCTCCGGCAACGATCTGTTGGCCGTGGTCGAACT
>DATJXN010000048.1 GCA_035500095.1 Candidatus Binataceae bacterium | reverse complement strand
GACGCCGTTGTTAATCAGCGCGATGGTGTTTCTGATTCTGGCCGGCGTCGCCGTAGCTATCTACGTCTCGGTTACCAGCGACCGGCGCCTGTTGCAGTCGCGGATGGATCACGTCGGGTACAGGGCGCGGATCGATACGGCTCCGGCCGGCGCGCCAGCCGCCACACGCGACGGGCGGGCGACTCGGGCATTGCTCAAATGCGTCGAGCATGGACCTCTTCCATGTCTGCAAGCTCGCCGCGATGGTGGGTGGTCTGCTGCTCGGCGCGGGCGGCAGCCGCATGATTCTGTCTATCATTCTCGGCGCTTCCGTCGGGGCATTTCTTCCCAGATATATTCTCGGCAAGCGCGCGCGCAATCGCCAGCTCGATATCGGACGCCAGCTTTCCGACGTCCTCGATCTGCTTGTGGTATGTGTCGAGGCGGGACTCGGCCTGCTTGAATCGATCAAGGTCGTCGGCGCCGAGACCAGAGAGCAGAACCTGATCATCGGTCAGGAGCTGTCGCAGGTGGCGGCGGAGGTCAATTCCGGCGCTCGCTGGGACATGCCTTGCGCTCGCTCGCCGCTCGCAGCGGCGTTGCCGACATCAAGCCGCTCGCCGCGACGCTGATTCAGAGCGAGCAGCTCGGCGCTGCGATCGGACCCGCGTTGCGGGCGATCTCGGATTCCATCCGCACGCACCGCCGGCTGCGCGCCGAAGAGTCGGCTCAGAAGACGACCATCAAGATTCTTTTTCCGCTGGTGCTGATGATTTTGCCCGCGATGCTGCTGATCATCGTGGGCCCGGCAATCGTGCAGACGGTTCGCACGCTGACCTTTTGACAGCCCGAACGCAGAGCCGCCAAGGACGGGCGCGACATCATCGCGGCGGGCGGATAGAATGAGCGTATCCGCGGCCCCGGCGATCCGACGATCGTCACTAAGCGGGCCTGGGAGGTGGTGCGGATGCGTGGGAACGTCGCCAAATTCGCGCTGGTCAAGCAGTTCGCGCTGGTCAAGCAGTTCGCGCTCTTCGCAGTGGCGGCGGCCGCCGGATTGACCGCGGCGGGATGTCTCCAGGTCGCGCCGCAACCCCCGGTACCGCCAACGACGATGAGTTCGTGGGGGCCGTTGGGCAGCTTTTCGATGACGTCGGGAGCCCCCTGCACCGGGAAAGCGGTTCTCACCGATGGGGCCGCTCTGGTCAGCGACGCTTGCTTCACCGGCGCCGACAATATCGTGATGTGTACGGACACTACCGCGGCCAATCCGCTCAGATGTACACCCGCAAGCGGAAGCCTTTCGATCTCGGGCGGCGTGGGCGATACGGTTGCCTACGCGCGCATCCGCTGAGAGAGGTCGCATCGATGCTGCGAGCCTCGGTGGATGCTCTTGACGCCTGGGCGATGCGCCAATAACCAAATCATTAGCGAAGCGATCCCGGCGAAGCCCATGGAAGATTCCGTTCTCAAGGTGCGCGCGCTCGAATTGTGGAACAAGGGCGTCGAGCGTCACATGCATGGCGACTTCGACGGCGCGATCCTTCTCTACACGAAATCGATCGATGTCTGTCCGACCGCCGAGGCGTACACGTTTCGCGGATGGGCCTACAACTATTTCGGCCGGGTCGACGATGCGATCGGCGAGTGCAAGAAGGCGATCGAAGTCGATCCGGACTTTGGCAATCCCTATAACGACATCGGCGCCTATCTGATCGCCAAGGGTGACTTCGACGAGGCGGTGCCGTGGCTGGAAAAAGCCAAGCACGCGCCGCGCTATGAGCCGCGTCATTTCCCCTACATGAACCTCGGGCGCCTCTACGCGACCAAGGGGATGCTCCAGCAGGCCATTCGCGAGTTCGAGCACGCACTGCGGCTACAGCCGGGCGAGCCGACATGCCAGGCATCCCTTGCCCGTTTGCGCGCGGCGCTTAATTAGACGTGCGCGGTCTGGTCGATGCGATGAAAGCGCAGAGAACAGCCGCAGGAGAGCGACGATGCTGAAGGCTGGTGATCCCGCGCCGGAATTTACCTTGCCCGATCAGGACGGCGCGCCGTTCGCGCTCGCGAGCGTGCGCGGGCGCAGAGTCTTTCTTTGGTTTTTTCCCGAGGCCGATACGCCTGGATGCAGTCTTGAAGGGCTCGGCCTGCGCGACCATCGGGAATATTTCGACCAGAGCGCGATCGAGATCGTCGGCATCGGTTTCGACACCGTAGCGGACAATGCCGCTTTCGCACGCAAACACAACTTTGGGTTCCGGCTGCTGAGCGATACCACGCACGAGGTCGCTCTGGCCTTCGGCGCCTGCGAGAGTCTCAAGGCGCGATATCCCGAGCGCATCAGCTTCCTTATTGGCGTTGACGGGCGCATCGAGCGTGTTTACGACAAGGTCGATCCGCGCGATCACGCCGCGCAGGTCCTGGTCGACGTGCTGGAAGAGTAATTAGCGTTTCGCTCTCATAATACCGCTAGAGGTGGCGCGCCTCTTGCTTCTTGAAGGGCATGGATTCGCGCAACGTCATCGGCGATTCCGGCGAATCGAGCCTTGTCGAGCAGGAAACCCAAGTCGATCATGCCGGCGCATCTTCAAGCGAAGCAGTTTCGGTCTCCGACGCTCGGTCGGAGGAGCTAGCGCCGTATCGAGATCGGTCAGACGATCCGGACAGGTGCCTCAAAGCCGCACAGCACGGATCGGAGCCCGGACAATCCACGTCGCTCACACTTGATGAGACATCAAGCAGACCCTGATTCGCGTGCTGCGCGAGACCAGGGGCAATCGCCGCCGCAGTGCAATCGTGCTCGGTATCTCGCGTTCGACGCTTTACCGGATGCTCGAGCGCTACGGCATCGATCGCGTCGGCCGCGAAACGAGGTCACGTAAGCCTCGCACTGATCGGATGGCGTCCGGGCCGACGGTTTAGAGCCGTCGTTTGCGAGCGGTCAGGCGGTCATCTGCGCCCGTAGAAACAGCGGCGGCTTTCGATCCACAATAGGATTCTTGAAGACGATTGATGCTCGGGCTTGGCCTAAGAAGCGTCACGGCCGAGCAGCGTCGAAGGCAGGGTAGAGGATGGCCGGACCGGAGGAGATTTGGGCCGAAGCGGTGCGCACGCTGGAGCGCGACAAGCCGTTCGCGCTGGCTACGGTTGTTAACGTGCGGGGTTCGACGCCGCGCGAGGTCGGAGCCAAGATGATCGTGCGCAACGACGGCCAGTTTGGCACGATCGGCGGCGGCTGCGGCGAGGCCGAGGTTTTCCGAAAAGCTCGAGTGTTACTTGAAGATGGAGGCGAAGCTCGGCTGGCCGAAGTCGACCTGACAGGCGATTTTGAACAGGAGCAGATCGGTACCTGCGGCGGGATAATGGACGTGTTCATCGACCTTTGGCGGCCGCGCTCCGATCTCGAAATCGCGCGCCGCCTGGCCGACGCCGCCGACCATAACCTGCCCGCCGCGCTTCTGACCGTGGTTGACCAGGGGGTGCCCAACGGCGCTGCGCCGGCGGCCAAGGTCGGCGAGCGCACGGTGGTCGATGTCTCGCGCCGCTCGGCGCCGCTTAAGGGCTTTGCGGGGCTGAGCGAGGCCGCGGCGCAGCAGCTCGGAGACCGCACTGCGGATGCGGTGGCGGCGCTGCTCGAGATCGGGGTGGACGGTGCGGTGCGGCCGGTGGCGCGGATCGAGCCGAGCGGCACGCCGCGGGTCTTTCTCGATCCCATCACGGGTGCGCAGCGGCTGATCATTGTGGGCGCCGGCCATATCGCGCAGCCGCTCGCCCAACTCGGCTCGATACTGGGCTTTCATGTCACGGTGATCGACGATCGCGCTGCGTTTGCCAACCGCGAGCGCTTTCCGATCGCCGACCAGATTGTGGTGCGCCCGTTCGCTGCCGCGATCGAGGCCCTGAACCTCGACCGCCATTGCTACGTGCTCTCGGTCACGCGCGGACACGCCTTTGACGAAGAGGTCGTGCGCACGGCGCTCAAGAAGCGCAACGGCGCGTTCATCGGGATGATTGGCTCGCGCCGCCGCGTACGCGCAACGCTCGAGCGCATTGCCGCGGATGGCATTCCCGCCGCGGAGCTGAATGAGGTTCACGCCCCGCTCGGCGTCGATCTCGGCGCCGAGACCCCTGCGGAAATCGCGGTTTCGATTATCGGCGAGATTATCCGTGAGCGGCGTACGAGGGCGCGCGACGCGTTCAACCTCGGAGTCAAGCTCGGGCAGCTACGGCGCTAGGCCTGCGCGCGCGAGCGTGGAGCGATCTTGTGGCGGCGGGGCATGAAACGGTAGGCGGTTCGCCGCCCGACTTGGGCGCGCCGGTTGAGGCGATCCTGCTCGCCGCTGGCGAATCGCGCCGGATGGGCTTTCCCAAGCCGCTGCTCAGGCTGGGTTCGCGCACCTTTGTCGAGGTGCTTATTGCCGCGATACTTCCGAACGTCGCGCGGCTCATTGTAGTGGTCGGCGCGCACGGCTCCGCGGTGCGCGAGGCGATTCCCGCCGATCCAGGAATCCTCGTGGTGGACAATCCCGGCTATCTTCGCGGGCAGCTTTCCTCGATCAAGGCGGCGCTGCCTCACGTTGGACCGCGAGCATCCGGCGCGCTCATCCACCTGGCGGACCATCCGATGGTCAATGCGGCAACCTTCGCTGCGGTTATCGAGGGCTATCGGCGTCTAGGCAAGCCGATAGCGATCGCACGCCACCAGGGCCGCCGCGGCCATCCTGTGGTCTTCGCGCGCGAGTTGTTCGGCGAGCTTGCGGCCGCGCCCGACGAACAGGGAGCAAGAGTGGTGGTGGCGGCTGACCCGGCTCGGGTGGCTTACGTCGACGTTGACGACCCCGGCGTGCTGACCGACCTCGATACGCCCGAGGATCTGGATCGCGCCGGGCTCGACCGTCCCGGACCCTCGATGAAGGCTAATTAGGCCCGAAACGGCCGATTTTTCGTGTAACCATGGACCGGAGCCGTCGTACTCTTTATCAGGTATGCGTGGCGTCCTTGCATTCAAGCGATTCGCGCGTAGCGTGTCAGAGCCATCGGACCAGGACCTGGTAGCGGGTGCGCTGGACGGCGACTCGGCCGCGTTTGCGGAGCTCGCCACCCGTCATCGCTCGCGCGTCGAACGCATCTGCCAGCGTTTTTTTTCCGACGCCGAACAGGTGCGAGACCTGGCTCAGGAAACCTTTATCCACGCCTACGGCGGATTGAAGGGTTATCGGGCCGAAATTCCATTCGGTGCATGGTTGCGCGCGATCGCTACCAACCTGTGCTATGACGAATTGCGCCGGCGCCGCCGCCGTCCCGAAGAGCTGGTAGCTGACTTCAGCGCGGCTGAGTCGACCTGGCTGGGGCTGGTGAATACGGCCACGCCCGAAGAGCTCGTGGAGGCGGCGCAGGAGCGGCAGGAAGCGAAGACGCTCGCGGACAAGCTGTTGGCGACGCTTAAGCCGGAGGACAGGCTCGTGCTGACCCTGCAGAACAGCGAGGATATGAGCGTAAGCGAAATCGCTGACATCGTCGGCTGGAGCGAAGCCAAGGTTAAAATACGCGCCTTTCGAGCGCGGCAGGCGTTGCGCCGTCAGGCGGCGCGTTTGGTGCGGCCGCGCAAGGCGGAGAGCTAACAATGAACTGCTTCGAGGCACGTCAGGATTTTGTAGGTTTCTGGCAGGGCACGCTCGGCGATGAGCGTCGCGGGGACCTGCTTGCGCATCTCAAGGGATGCCCGAAGTGCGATCGCGCATTTCGCGCGTTTGCATTGACGGCGCCGATCCTCCACGCAGGGAGCGGCGCGACGGCAGAGTCCGCGCGCGGCGCGACGCCCACGGGCAGCGGACTCGATTTTTCCCGCCTCGAGTTGCCCGGCAATATCGAGGGAACACGGAGAGCGGACGCCGATCGCGCGGCTGAGATTCTGCGCCGGGCGTCGGTCCACCGGTTCGCGGATCGCCGCCCGTCGCACAGGTTGCGCGACGCCGCGGCGGGATTCTCGGCGATGGCGGCGGCGGCGCTGCTCCTTTACTTCTCGCTGGCCACGCCGTCGCAGTCGTTCGACGACCTTATGGCGCCGTCCGGTTCGATTTCCGAGACCGCTGCGCAGTCGGACACGGATTTCCTCGGGCAGCAGATGGCCCCGATATCGCCCGTGAGCTACGACATTGCCGGATAAGGGAAGAGGCTGGCTTCCGCTAGTGGTGGGAGTGGCGGGCCTCGTGATCGGGTTCGCTGGGAGCAGCCTGGCCTACCGCCATAGATGGCTCGGCGTGCCCCACGGATCATTCATGGAGCGGATGCAGCGTGAGCTGAATCTGACGCCTGCAGAGCGCGATCAAATCCTCGCGATCGTGAATGAGACGCGCTCGAAGATGATGAAGCTGCGCGAAGACTTCGAGCATGAGCGCCGTGAAACGATCATGCAGGCGCGCGCCCGCGTGCGCGCTCTGTTGACGCCCGAGCAGCAGGAGAAATTCGATCACGAGTTCAGGCCGCCCCCGGAGCACGAGCACGACGGCGGACCGGGGATGCATGGCGACGGTGGCGCTCACGAGGGCGCCCCCCCTCCCTAGACTTCGTCTGGGTTTCCGGCCGGGTCGGTCAGCTGCGGGTTCGCCTCTCCGCGCGGTAAGTGCGCCAGGCGAAATTCACATCGCGCCCATGTCACCCAGGATCTTGCGCGCCTCGGCTGCGACCGCGGGATTCTTCGAGCCGTTGGCCACCGCCTGGTTGAGGTAGTGCGCGGCCTGCTCGCGATTACCCATCTGCGCGTAAACCTCACCCAGCCTGAGCGCCGCGAATGCGGAGCCCTGATCGAGCTGGTAAGCTTTCTGATAGTAGGGCAGCGCGTCGGCAGCCTTGGGGGGCGTGAACGACATGTACGCCTCGCCGATGTTGAGATAGGCGCTGACCGAGTTGGGCTGATACTTGATTAGCTTTTTGTAAACCGAAACGACCTGGTCGAACTGCGATCGCGAGTTGTAGTACAGGCCGAGATAAACATACGGGTCTTCCAGCGTCGGGTCGATATTGCTCGCCTGCCATAGCAGCTTTACCGCCTGCTGACTGTCCGTCATATTGATCGCCGCTTCGACCAGCGAGCGGGCCTTGGCCGCGCTGGCCTCGTCAGCGCGCGCGATCGCGGGTCCAGCCGCCACGACGAGCGCCATCGCGAGGCCTGTGAGGACCATTTTCATTCCCGCGCGCATTGAACTGTTCTTCGGCGCCACTGATAGAATCGTGGCACGCGGCCGCGACTCTTGCAAAGGTTCAACGATTTCGCAGGATGGAGCATCGAAAACTCAGAAAATTCAGGGGCCGCGGCATCGAGCTCAGCTGTCTCGACTACGGAGGCGAGGGCCGGCCGCCGATGCTGCTGATTCATGGCGGCGCAGCGCATGCGCGATGGTGGGATTTTGTCGCGCCCGCGCTGATCGGCCGTTTCCACGTGCTCGCGCTCGACCAGCGCGGCCATGGCGACAGTCCGTGGAGCGCCGAGTGGGCCTACGGCTCGCGTCACTATGCCGCTGATCTCGAGGCCGTGATCGCCGGCTGGGGTCTGGGTGCGCCGGTATTGGTGGGTCATTCGATGGGCGGGCATAGCGCGATGGTCTTCGCGGCCGAGCATAGCGATCGGCTCCGCGCGATGGTCGCGATCGACTCGATACCGGCCTACCCGGAGCGCGCGGTCGCGGCGCTGGCCGCGATCGCCGATCGTCCTGCGTCCGTGTACGAATCGCTGGACGACGCGGTTGCCGCATTCCGCCTGCTCCCGGGCGAGACGCTCGCGGCGCCTGAGATTTTGCGTCACGTGGCGGAGCTGAGCTTTCGCCGGCGCGACGACGGCAAATGGGTGCACAAGATGGACCGCCGGACGCTCAGGCGCGAACCGGTCCAGCTCGACGGCGAACTTGCGCGCATCCGATGCCCCGCGCTGCTGATCAAGGCGGCGGAGAGCCCGGTGCTTTCAGTCTCGTTCGCACGCGCGATGGCGGCGCGGATGGCGCGCGGGCGGATGGTGTTGCTCGAGAACTCAAACCATCATGCGCCGATCGATAATCCTGCGGGACTGGTGGCTGCGATGACGGCGTTTCTCGACGAAGTCGCGCGAGCGGCCACTTAAGTGAAACCGTTCTCCCAAGAACACCGGCTGAAATGTCCGCGTTCTACGTGCCGCGGAAAAGGTCCGCAGGTTACCTGGCCGACGACTCGGCAAAGGTCCCCCTCGTGAGCGAGCCCTTGAGCCACTTCACCGGCTTTGCGCCGCGCCTGCACTACCTGGAATGGAATCCCGGCGCGCCGCGCACGATCGTTCTCCTTCACGGCAATTCAGCCAACGCATGGTGGTGGCAGCCGCTCGCCGCCGCGATCGGCCCCGCCGACCTTCGCCTGCTCGCTCTCGACCAGCGCGGCCACGGCGACAGCGAATGGATCCGGCCGCCTGCCTATGGGCCGCTCGAGTACGCGCACGACCTCGCCCGCTTCATCGCGGAATACGCGCCGCCGCAGCCCTTCGTCGCCGGCCACAGCATGGGCGGGATAAGCGCGCTGACTTTCGCGGCCGAGTACCCGGGCGTCGCTCGCGCGATCGTCGCGATCGATTCCGCCGTCACGTCGAGCGATCGGCGCAATCACTATTTGCGCCGGCTCAGAGGATTGCCGGTCGTCACCTATCCCGACCGCGAGACCGCGCTCGCCCGATTCCGACTGATGCCCAACGAGGGCGCGATTGC
The DNA here is from genome assembly GCA_035500095.1 of Candidatus Binataceae bacterium. Lineage (NCBI taxonomy): Bacteria > Candidatus Binatota > Binatia (SeqCode) > Binatales (SeqCode) > Binataceae (SeqCode) > Binataceae bacterium (SeqCode). The sequence continues at coordinate 20,086 of DATJXN010000048.1, read as the reverse complement.
GCCTGCCACGCTCAGGACGATTGCGGAAAAGAGCCTGGGAGAGACCTTCGAGAGGCGCTTTTCGATGAAGTTCGATCGCGAAAGCTTTCTCGGCAGCGACGGAATCGACGTACTGGGGGCAATCGCGCGGATTCGCGACCCGCTGCTCCTGATTCGCGCCGAGCGTAGCCGCATCATGACCGCCGACGGAGCCGCGCGCGCACTTGTGGCCAATCCGAAAGCAAAGCTGGTGACGATCCCCGGCGCGCACCATCATGTGATCCTTGAGCAGCCGGCGGCAGTCGCGCGCGCGATCGAAGAATTCATCGCGAGCATGTGAGTGCCGCTTCTTTGGAATCCGGACCGCTAGCCGGCCTTTGCGGCGGATTCGCACCCGGTTCAGGTCAGCGGTGTTGATGCTGGTTCATGGCCCTGGCTGAAGTTGCAAAGTGTCCCACCGCCGAGCCAGCGAGCAGTTCCATCGCGACGAATACGGCCTCCGCGATTTCCTCGTCGCTTGCGCCCGCGGCCTTGGCCTTGTCCGTATGGTAGGCGATGCACGCGTCGCACTGCGTTACGTGCGTTATGCCCACGGCCATCAATTCCTTGAACTTTGTCGAAAGGTTTCCGGGCTGATACACGGCCTGCTCGAATTCAACGAACTTCTGGAACAATTCCGGCTGCAACTCGCGTAGCTTCTGAAGATTTTTGTCTTTCGCCCACTCTGGTTGGTAGCTCATGATCCATTCCTCCGCGTTCAGGCTGCAGATCGCGTTTCTTGGTGCTCATCCGTATTAGCCGGGCGGCCTGGCGGCGCAAGATTCTCTCTCCGGTTCTCATGTCATGTCTTCTCCGCGGTGACAAGTATCGTCCGCGGTGACAAGTATTTCTTTCCGAGTCGCTGTACTTCGTCGTTGCCGTGACGGTTGCGCACGCGCTATCGAGGAATTCGTCCCGAGCGTGTAGATTCAGGGTCTTGGCGAAGATGCGCACTCAAATTGGGATCGTGGGCGCGGGGCCGGCAGGCCTGATGCTCGCGCATCTGTTGCATCGCGCCGGCGTCGAATCCGTGGTGGTCGAGAACCGGAGCCGCCAGTACGTCCAGGAGCGCGTCCGCGCCGGCGTGCTCGAGCAGGGCACCGTCGATCTGATGAACGAAACGGGCCTGGGCGGGCGTCTCGCGCGCGAGGGCCTGGTTCATCGCGGGCTGGAACTGCGCTTTGCAGGCCGCGGCCATCGGATCGATCTCCATGCGCTGACGGGCGGAAAAGCGATCACGATCTACGGACAGAACAAGGTCGTCGAAGATCTGACCGATGCTCGGCTGGCCGCGGGCGGAGAGATATTTTTTTCCGCCGAAGCCGTGAGCATCCACGGCGTCGATAGCGCGGCACCGGCGATTCGCTTTCGCGCGGGCGGCGAGGCGGTCGAGGCGCGATGCGATTTCATTGCCGGATGCGACGGCTTTCATGGCATATGCCGGCCGTCGCTCCCGCCGGGCGTGCTTGCCGAATTCAATCGCGTCTATCCCTTCGCCTGGCTGGGCATCCTGGCCGAGGTCGAACCGTCCTCCGACGAGTTGATCTACTCCCGCCATGAGCGCGGTTTCGCGTTGCACAGCATGCGCTCGCCCGAGCTCACGCGGCTCTATCTTCAGGTCGCGCGGGACGAAGAAATCGGCGACTGGCCCGACGATCGAATCTGGGACGAGCTTGAGCGCCGCTTCGAAACGGACGGCGGCTTCATCCTCAAGCGCGGGCCGATCGTACAGAAGGGCATCACGCCGATGCATAGCTTCGTGGTCGAGCCGATGCAGCACGGCAACCTCTTTCTCGCAGGCGACGCGGCGCATATCGTGCCGCCGACCGGAGCGAAGGGGCTCAATCTGGCGATCGCGGACGTGCGGATGCTCGCGCGGGCGCTCGGCGAGTTCTATGCGAGCGGGTCACCCAGCGCGCTCAATCGTTACTCGGAGACCTGTCTTCGCCGGGTCTGGAAGGTGCAGCGGTTTTCGTGGTGGATGACCTCGATGTTCCATCGCTTCGAGGACGCGAACGCCTTCGACCAGCGCCGACAGCTCGCCGAGCTCGAATACGTCGTCTGCTCTAATGCCGCGTCGCAATCGCTCGCCGAGAACTACGTCGGCCTTCCGATGGACTGAGTATTCGCGGCGCGTTCACACGCCGGCGAACCAGTCGTAGCCCTGATCTTCCCAGTAGCCGCCACCGGGGCGCTCGGGCAGAAAATTCACCTCGGTCAGGTACTTGACGCTTTTGTAGCCGAGCTTGATCGCCGAATAGACTCTGAGCGGAGCGCCGTGATCGGGACGCAGCTCGTGACCGTTCATCCCGTAGGCAAGCAGCGTCTGTGGATGAAGCGCGCTGCCGAGGTCCCACGACGACCAGTATCCTGCGTCGAACGAGCGGAACTCGACGTAGCGCACCCGGGGATCCATTCCGACCGCGCGCGCCAGCTCGCTGATTCGCAGGCCGTGCCACTCCGCCACCGCCGACCATCCCTCGACGCAGTGATGGCGCACGCGCATGCTGGTGCGCGGCATCGCCTTAAGCTGATCGAGCGTGTACAGGCCCGGACGCGCGACCATCCCGCCCACCTTCAGCGACCATCCAGCGGGCGCAAGCGGCAGATCGTCGGCGATGTAGTAGACCGGAAGCGCGCTCTCCGGCGTGAGTGCGCTTGCTGGCTCCTCGGGCGCGAGGCGCGAGCGCGAGAACAGCAGTCCCTCGAAGCGCTCGTTGAAGCGCAGCATGCCGTTAAGAAAGGCGGTTACCGGATGGCGCGCGTCGCATCCGGCGAGCAGCGCCGTCGCGGCGAACCCCGTCAGCAACTGCCGCCGCGTGATGATCCTAGCCACGTTTGCCTCCGGTGATCATCGCAAACAACGCGCGCGGATGAAGCGAGACCAGCACGATATGGGTCGCTACGAACGTCGCGATCAGCACCAGGCCGAGCAGATGGACGACGCGAGCCGCGTCATAACCGCCGAACAGCGCCAATAGCCAGTGAAGCTGGACCGGCTTGTAGAGCGCCAGTCCCGAGAGCACTTGCAGAGTTATGATTACGACGATCGAGCTGTAGGCGAGGCGCTGCAGTCCGTTGTAAAAGTCGGGCGGCGGCGGTGTCTTGAGCACCCGCAGATAGTAACCGAGCATCCGGATCGCGTTGCGCGCGTCGCGCGCCGGAATGAAGAGCCGCCGGCGCCATTCGCCGCGTCCGAAAAAGTAGGCGAGGTAGATGAGCCCGTTCAGCACCATGAACCAGGCGATTGCGAAGTGCCAATGCCGTCCGCCCGCGAGCCATCTGCCGATCCGTAGCCAATGCGGCGGCGCCACTCCTTGCAGCGGATACCATCCGTATTGCCCGCCCTGCGGCCCCAGCGAGGGATAGGCGGCGAAGATTTCGAGTCCGCTACCGGCCATCAGCGCGATAAACAGCACGTTCGTCCAGTGATTGAGACGGATTGTGAGCGGCTGGATTCGCCGTCCTCTGAATCGGGCGTCGGGCGCCGCCTGATGCATCGAAAGATCCTGGCGAGCTGGAGCGGATGCCATCGCGCTACTCATTTGTCTTCATGCCCTTGGGTTTCATCTTCGGCTTCGAGTGCCCGCCGTCCCATGATCGTCATTTGCCATCATCACCCCCGATACAAGTAATAGGCCGCGCCGCGGCATAAGTTACGCTCGGGTTGATCGAGATTTGTCGGGCTTTCGCGAATTTGCCAGGTTTCGCGATTTCGCAGATTTTCGCGACTTTGGCGAACTCTCGCGACTTTACCGCGTACCGGCGCTTACAGCACCCGTTCCATCCTGCGATGCATGATGCCGGCTTCTTCGAACACTTCGCCGACGGGCGTGAAGCCCTGCTTGAGGTAGAAGCCTTCGGCGTGAAGTTGGGCGTCGAGCACGGCGCGCTTGAAGCCGCGCCGGCGCGCGCGCTCGACCAGGAACGCGAGCAGCCGGCGGCCGACTCCGGCGCGGCGACGCGCGGCCAGCACCGCCATCCGCCCGATCTTGACGTAGCCGTCACGCTCCAGCATCCGGCCGCAGCCGACCGGCCGCTCGCCCTCGAGCGCGAGCGCGTGGATCGCCCGCGCGTCGTCGGCGTCGAGCTCGATCTCCTCGGGCACGTGCTGCTCTTCGATAAAGACGCGCCGGCGGAGCGCCCACGCCTGCTCCATGCGCGCGTGATCGCCGGCGACCTCTATCACCCTGAGCGGCGCCGAAGCGTCCATCGCCTCTCCCTAGCGCGCGCGCCCGCGTATCGTCAAACCGCCCCGACGCCGAGGACGCGTCGGAATTCGCTTGAGGGCTCGCGATGCGATTGTGCTAGGCTCGGATTTAAGCGTGCGTCGCCGCGCGCGGCGCTCGGGAGTTACGCTGGTTCGATGGCGAAAGACGCCGAACACGCAACCGACGAACAGATAAGGCAGGCGGCCGAAATGCTGCTGGCCGCGACGTATGCGATCGCGCTTACCGGCGCGGGAATGTCGGTCGAGAGCGGCATCCCGCCGTTTCGCGGTCCGGGGGGACTCTGGACCAAGTACGGCGAGCCGCCGATGAACGGCTACCAGATTTTCCTCGCCGATCCGAAGAAGGGATGGGAGGATCGGATCAGGCGGCAGGACGACGAACTGTTTGCGCCGCTCAAGATCGCCAAGCCCAACCCCGGACACTACGCCTTCGTCGAGCTCGAGCAGATGGGTGTGCTGCGCTTTCTCATCACGCAAAACGTCGACGACCTCCATCGCCAGGCCGGGCACAAGGCGCTGTCCGAGATTCACGGCAACTGGAAGCTCATCCGATGCCTCGAGTGCGGTGCGCGCTTCAAGGCCGAAGAGATCAGCCTCAAGGTGCTGCCGCCGCCATGTCCGACGTGCAGTGGAATGCTGAAGGCCGACACGGTCGCGTTCGGCGAACCCATCCCGGCCGACGCACTGCGCCAATGCGCCGAGCATTCGGCGCGCGCCGACCTGGTGATCCTGGGCGGGACCTCGGCGACGGTTTATCCGGCGGCCGGCTTTGCGCTCGAGGTCAAGGAGCGCGGCGGCCGTTTGATCGAAGTGAATCTCTACGAATCCGAGATCACTCGGCTTTGCGATCTGAGCTTGCGCGGCGGCTCCGCCGACGTGGTCCCGCGCTTGACGCGCGCGATCTCGCAACTGCGGCGCGCGCGCCTGTCATAGCAATTCCCCAGGCGTAAATATCGGCGCGGGAGGGCACGCCGCTTGCTCTTGAGGCGCCACGCTTTGTGCGAGCCGCACGAAAGCATCGGCGCTCGCGCGAGGTGGACGCGATGGATGCACAGCAGGCGGGCATTGCGGTGCCCGGTTGGCAGGCACAGGCCAGCACGCCCGTGCCGATCAACGAAATGTTCGACGCCGAGGGGCGCCCGCGGCCGGAGTGCGCGCGGGTCATCGCATACCTGCTGGCGATGGAATCCCGCCGGCTCGCCGAACTCGGAGAGCGCGCGCATCGGATGTTCCAGACGATGGGCGTGACCTTCAATGTTTACGGCGATCATGAAGGCGGAGAACGAATTTTCCCCTTCGATCCGATCCCGCGCATTATCTCGGCTGAGGTCTGGGCCGGACTCGAAGCCGGACTGATTCAACGCACGCGGGCGCTCAACGCGTTCGTCGCCGATATCTATTGCGAGGCGCAAATTATCAAGGACGGCGTGATTCCGCGCGATCTGATCATCGGGTCGCCGCAGTTCCGCCATGCCGCCGTCGGCATCATGTCGCCCTGCGGGGTTTACGTCACGGTTGCGGGAATCGACTTGGTGCGCGGCGCCGACGGGCGCTTTCATGTGCTCGAGGACAATGTGCGCACGCCGTCCGGCGTTTCCTACGTGATCGAGAACCGGCGCATCATGACGCGCCTGATGCCCGAGCTGATTCGAGCCCTGCGAGTGCGCAGCGTCGAGAACTATCCGGCGTATCTGCTCGCATGCCTGCGCGAGCTTGCACCGGCCGGCATCAGCGACCCAACCGTCGCGCTGCTGACGCCGGGGCCGTTCAATTCGGCGTTCTTCGAACACGTGTTCCTCTCGCAGCAGATGGGAATCGAGCTGGTTGAAGGGCGCGACCTGGTGTGCGTGGACCACAAACTCTTCATGAAGACGGTGCACGGGCTTCGCCGGATCGACGTCCTCTACCGCCGCATCGACGACGACTTCCTCGACCCCGTGGTTTTTCGTCCCGATTCGCTGCTCGGCGTTGCGGGCTTGACCGCCGTGCTGCGCGCAGGCAATGCGACGCTGGCCAACGCGATTGGCACCGGCGTCGCCGACGATAAGGGCGTGTTCGCCTACACCCCGGAGATCATCCGCTACTACCTCGGCGAGGAACCGCTGCTGCCGATCGTCGAGACGCACTTGTTGCGCGATCCGGACGTAAGGCAGCGCGTGCTGCGCGACCTCGACCGCTACGTGGTCAAACCCACTGGCGCCTCGGGCGGCTACGGCGTGGTGATTGGCCCGCGCGCGACGGACGCGGAGCTGGCAGAGGCGCGCAAACGCATCGAGGCGGCGCCCGCCGGCTTCATCGCGCAGCCGGTCTTCCCGCTTTCGGTGCATCCGACCCTGTTCGGATCTTCCACCGACGGCAAACCGGCGTTGGCGGCGCGCCACGTCGATCTGCGGCCCTTCGTGCTGCTTGGGCAGAAGCCTCGAGTGCTCGCCGGAGGACTCACGCGGGTGGCGCTGCGCGAGGGCTCGCTCATCGTCAACTCGTCGCAGGGCGGCGGCAGCAAGGACACCTGGGTGTTGGAAGAATAGTGCTCCGGCGCATCGCAGGTTCATTGTTTTGGGCGGCGCGTTACCTCGAGCGCGCGCAATGGCGCGCGCGCCTGGTCGACGTCAACTATCATCTGCTGCTCGAGGTCCCGCCGCGCGACCTCGAGCCGTGGGAGCCGCTGGTCCGCATCACCGCCGAGCAGGAGCTGTTCGCGACGAAGCATACCCATGCCACCGAGGCGTCGGTCATCGACTTCTTCGTCTTCGACCAGGAGAACCCGTCCTCGATCCGGAGTTGCATCGATTCGGTGCGCGCCAACCTGAGTCCGCTGCGCCATCTGATCTCGTCGGAGCTTTGGGTGGCGGTGAATCGGCTCTACCTGGAGACCCAGGGATGGTCGGCGCAGACGCTCGCCGCCGCGGGCGTCTCGGCTTTCTTTGCCGAGCTGCAACGCCACTTCTACACCATCGAAGGAATCATCGTGAACACGATGCCGCGCGATCTGACTTACGATCTCTTCGCGCTGGGCACGATGCTTGAGCGGCCGGACAATGTGTCGCGGCTGCTCGACGTGAAGTATCACTACCTGCTGCCGCGGCTGGAAGACATCGGCGGCCCCGCGGATCTTCGCCAGTGGGCGGCGGTGCTGCGCAGCGCCTCCGCGTTCGAGGCCTTTCGCAAGACATACGGCAACGCAATCCAGGTTAATAGAGTGGTCGAGATCCTGGTTTTCGACCCCTCGTTTCCGCGCTCGATGCGGTTTTCTATCGACCAGACGGCCGAGGCGCTTGGACGGATCGCGTCGCGCGAAGGGGAACCGGCGCCGGAAACCCAGCCGTGCGCGGAGTTGCTCGCGATGCTTCACGGGGGTTCGGCCACCACGACCATCGAGAGCGGACTGCACGAATTTCTGATCGGCGTCGAAGCGGGTTGTGCACGACTGTCCGACCACGTGTTCGATCGCTACATGTCGCTCGAGTAAGCTCGGAATCGATGTTGCTGCAGATAAGCCACAGGACCCGGTTTGTGTACGACCAGCCGGCGCACGACTCGCACAACGAACTGAGGCTGCGGCCGCTTGACGCGGCCGGGCAGCGATGCCTTTCGTTCGAGCTGAGCATCGACCAGCCCGCGAGCGTGATTACCTACCGCGACTTTTTCGGCAATCACGCGCATTCGGTGTCGGTAAGCGCGCCGCATCGCGAACTGACGATCGTCGCACACTCGCTGGTCGAGCGCCCCGACACGCTGGCGGAGCCAGGGCCCGAAATGACGTTCCGCGATTTTCTCCGCGACGACGAAGTTCATCTCAGAGATTACTGGGAGTATCTGAATCCGAGCCATTACGTTCCGTTCAGCGAGCGGCTGCAGAAGCTGTTCTGGATGGCGCGGCCGGGCGACACCGAGGACGTCGGCTGCTACGTCGCGCGCATCGTGGCCTGGGTGCGCGACCAGTTCGACTACCAGAAGGCGCGCACCCACGTGCACTCGAGCGTGGACGACATCCTGAAGACGGGCAGCGGAGTGTGTCAGGATTTCGCGCATCTGACCATCGGACTGCTGCGCCTGGCAGGCGTGCCCGTCCGCTACGTCTCGGGTTATCTCGCGCCCACGCTAGCGTCCGCCGGCGCCGCGTCGCTCGGCGAGCAGGCGAGCCATGCATGGATCGAAACGTGGCTGCCGCGCTCGGGATGGACCGGCTTCGATCCGACTCATCGCTATCGCACCGACGAACGCCACGTGAGAGTGGCCGTCGGACGCGACTACGCCGACGTGCCACCACTCAAGGGAATGTACCGCAGCAACGCGGCGAGCCAGATAATGACGGTGGATCTCAACGTCGAGCACACGGTCGCGACCGGTCCGCTGGATGAAACCGGAATTGGCGTGGTGCGAGCATCCGATGCCGATCGAGGCGGCGCTCCGCCGGGCAGCCAGGCGCAGTAGGCGCCCCGCGATCGGGACCTCATACTTCGACCGCCACTCCAGCCCGCCTTCAAAACTGAGGAGGAGAGGTGCAGAATTTTGTCCCGCTCAGAATTTTTGTGGGCGCGAGTTGGCGACTGAATTTCCGCTCATCGGAGTATCCAGTTCATCCGCATCAGTCACGCGGACGAGATCCTTATTCCATCGGGGAAAGAGTAGCAAGTTAGTTGGCGGCGGCGGCCTCGGAGAGGAGCCTCAGACGCGCGATTCGCTCCGCCAGCGGCGGATGGGTCGACAGCGGTTGCTCGCCGGTCGTGTCGAGCCGGTATTGCTCCTCGGCGAAGCTGGCTTCCACCGCTTCGGCTTCCTCGTCGAGTTGCTCTTCGGATTTATCTGTCTGCGAGCGGATTCGCATAAGCTCACCGGCCAATCCCGCATCGATTCCACCCGCGCTCTCGAAGGGATCGACGAGGAAAAGCGGTGCGGTGGCGCGCCGCGCTTAAGCGGTGCCTCCGCATCCCGGATCTTTTCCAACGCACGAATCATCCCGGCGGGATTGCGCGTGAATTCGACCGCGGCGGCGTCGGCCAGGTACTCGCGCTCGCGTGAAAGAAGCGCGGTCGTTGCGCGGTTGATCGGCGCGAACAGGTTTTGCGAGAGCGATCCCAGGTTGCCAAGCATCGTCGCCGTGACCAGCATCATGAGCCGCATGTCGTAGCTGCGGATGTGCGCCATCTCATGCGCGATCACGCTCTGCAGTTCTTCGCGGTCCATCATGTCGACAAGGCCTCGCGTCACGCAAATCACGGAATCATCGAAATTCCGTCCGATGGCGAACGAATTGGGCGCCGAGTCGTCGATCATGTACAGGCGCGGCGCCGGCAGGCGCGCGGCTAGCGCCATCTCGCGCGTCACGTCGATCAGAACCTTATTTCCTGGCAGAAGCTTGTCTTGGGACAGAAGCTCGTCTTCGGCATCATTACCCTCGACCGGGAAGGCGCCAACCGATCCCAGCACCATCCCCGGGCCGCCGTAGTAGGTGCGCATCGTTTGCCCGATGCCGAAAATCAAACCGGCGGCAGTGCACCAGGGAAAACCCGCCGGGTGTCCCGCCGCGAAGCGCACCGCTCCCATGGACAGGTCAAAGCCAGATCCCAGCGCCGCGAATACCAGGATCTGCGAGACAACCAGGCGCGCAACCCGGCGGCGGCGATTCACGCGCTCGAGCGCCCAGAAGTTGTTCGTGTCCGTCGCCATCGCCGGGCGTTCGCGGCTTCAGACGTCGAATTCGGGCGGTTCGGTTTTGGGCGGCGGCTCGGCTCCGGGCGGCCCGGGGGTGCCCGGAGCGAAGCCGGGCTCGCATCGCAGCAGGACCATCCCGCCGGTGCCGTCGAGTTCGGTTGGATGGCTCAGCAGGACGGCGCGGAACTGCGCGCGCATCGCGGGCGGCAGCCGCAGAAACTCCTCACGCCAGGCGATCAGAAAGTCGGGCCGCGGTCCGCTCCAGATGGACACCACCGGCAGATTGCGTTCGCTGTAATACGCGACGTCGTAGTTGAGAGCGCCCATATATCCGACGCTGCGCGTCCCGACGATCTCCATCGCCTCCCGCGTGAACGGCTTCAGCGTAAGCGCGTTGGCCAGCGCCGGCACGACGAAGATGTTCGCCAAAAGCGCGAGGCAGATCGCTCCGCCCGCGACCGTCATGCACAGGCTCTCGGCGCCCTGGCGGCAGCGCACGGACAAGACTCCGATCGCGATCATCGCCGCACCGAGCCCCATGCCGACGAACGGATGGGCGGCGGCCGCGAGCTCAAGCTGCGGAACGAAATCGTAGTGGATGATGCCCAGGCTGCGGAGCAGAAGCTCGAGCGCGCGAGGTGCCAAGGCGAGCATCCCCAGGCCGAGCAGGGCGTCGAAGCCGACGATCACGAAAAACACCGCTGCCAGATGCGAGAGCCAGCGAATCCATCCGGACGACACGTCCGCCACGCGGGCCGCCGCCTCGACGTATATCGCCAGCATCGTGGCCAGCGCGGGATAGAGCGCGAGCAGATAAACCCCGCGCTTGCTCTGCGGCAGATTGTAGAAGAGCAGCACCACCACAAACCACGTCATCAGGTACGCCAGGCGCGCCTCCATCCGACGGGGACGGCGCGCTGCCTGCACGAAGAGGATAAGGATGAGCGGCGTCCAGGGCATGAATCCGGCCACCAGCGCCCCTTCCATGTAGTAATAGGAGTGGAGGTGGCCCACGCGGAAGGCGTTATTGCGTACGAAGCGGAAGAGATTCTCGGCCAGCACCTGCTTGTGCACGAACGCGGTTCCGCCCGTCAGTGCCGCCGCCACGTACCATCCCCCGGCGAGCAGCGCGACCAGCGCCGCGCCGCGCACGAGGCTCATCTCGCGCAACACGCTCCAGCGACGCTCGACCGCGATCCACACGAGAGCGACTAGCCCCGGCAGGACCAGGCCCACCGGCCCCTTGCTCAGCACGGCCATCGCGATCGCGAAGTAGAGCGTCATTCTCCGCTCCGTCAGTCCTTCGGCGATCATGATGAATTCGAAGAAGGCGATTTCGAGAAAGAAGGTGAGCGTCATGTCCACCCGCGCACCGCTTCCGGCCTGGAGATACTGGACGGTGGTGCCGAGGATGAGCGCCGCGAGAAAGCCGATCCGCTCGTCGAACAGGCAACGCACGTAAAGGTAAGCCGCGAGCATCCCGCCGATCGCGAACAGCGCCGAAGGCATGCGGACGGTCCATTCGCTGACGCCGTCGGCGAGGATCGATGCGATCGCCGCCAGCCAGTGCATCAGGAGCGGCTTGGACGGGACCTCGACGCCCGCCCGCAATGGCAGGATGAAGCCGCCGCCGTGCAGCATGTTGAAAACAGTGACCGCCTCGCGCGGCTCGCCCTTGGTGTAGAACGGATAGCCGCCGAGATTGACCACGAAGAGCGCCACACCGGCCAGGGTAAGGACGAGAATTGCGAGCGGCGGTTCAGCGAGATCGCTGAACCATGCGACACCGCCTGCGCCACCCGGCGGCGCAACGGGTGGCGCAGGCGGTGTCGCTTCTGAGGGCAGTGCGGGCCGGGTGGCGCTCGAGGCCGCGTCGTCCATCGCGATCAGGATACAGATTCAGGCGGGGGGAAGCATCGCGGCCGGGAATCGCCCCCGTGCCGTTCGCCCGCGCGAAGCGCCGGCGAAGGGCACGGGCGGACGCGGAGCAGGGCGCGGAACGCGCACCCGCCGATGCGCGCCACGGAAGCGCGCGCTGGCGCCGATGGCGGCGCGACAGCCTTGCGCGCCGGGCGCGAGGCCTGCGCTCGAGAACGCCGGTCCGGTCGAGCGAGAGGTGGGTCTGTGGGGCTCAGATACGCGCCGGCGGGCGGCGCGGCGTCAGTATTGCTTCTGCACCTTGATTCGCCCGGCCTCGTCGTAGCAGTACGTCGCCGAGGCTTCTTCGTCGCGGGTGCGCTTGTGCGAGCCGTCGCAGAACGGCTTGTTCTTCGAGAGTCCGCAGGCACAGATATACACCGGCAATTCAGTGCCCTCGGGAATTTCGTACGGAGAGTTGCGCTCGTGTTCCACCAGTCGGGCCATCGTCGTTTCCTCTACGTTGATTGCCGCCGCAAGACGCGCCGGCCTCGTGAATCGTCTGCTGCTCACCGATGAGCATTGGACTTCGCAGCAACTAAAGACCAGCCGGAATTGTTAGTCAAACCGCCGGAGGCAGCTGGAGGCCAGGCGAGTCAAAGTGGGAAATTCGTGGCTAACTCAGTCGCAGCTTAAGGGTCAATTCATCGGCTGATGGATCGCCTCGACCGCCTCTGCGATTTGGGCGGGGGTTGCAGCCCTGTGGCGGGCGCCCTCGGCGCCAAGCACGAGCAGCAGCACGCCGGAGATTGCGACGAGGATGCCGATAATGTCGCGCCGGGTTGCATGCTCGCCCAGAAAGAAAATCGCGCACAGGATCGAGAGCAGCGGGATACCCGGGATGACCAGGGTGGTCGTCCATGCCAGCGACAACCGGCTGATCGCCGCGTACCAGGCGAGCGAGGCGAGGAAATAGCAGACGATGCCTGTCGCGGCGATCACGCCAATCACGAGCGGCTCGCGCAGTTGCGCGAGCGCATGCGGATTCGCTGCGAGAAGCGCTACGGTCAGGACGATCGAAGCGTAGCCGTAGCGGCCCGCCGTCATGCAGATCGGCGACATCGGCGGCATCGCCGGCAGCGACAGCACATGCGAGGCCTGCCAGAAGAACGGTGTCATCCCGACCAGCATTGCCGCCCAGGCCGGCGAATACGCGCCGCCCGACGCGCCGACCGCAGAAGCGATGCCGCCGACGATGATCGCGGTTGCGGCGAGTTGGCGAAGTGTCGGGCGTTCGCCGGCGAACAGCGTCGCCAGCAGGAGAGAGTAGATCGGTTCGCTCTGCAGCAGCAGGGTTCCGGCAACCGCGTCGATCCTGCGGAGACCAAAGACCAGGGTGAGCGTCGTCACCACGGTGCCGATTATCGAGATCGCGAGCAGCCGCATCCGGTAGCGCCGGCCGACCAGCATCCCCATCTCGCCCCGCGCATATACCACGGGCAGGACGCAGATCGTCGCGACAACGGCGCATCCGGCGGCGAACAGCATGGGGTCAAGCCGCGTGGCGCCAAAGCGCATTAGGGCCGGCTGCGTAGCGGCTGCGACAGTGCACAGCGCCGCCATCGTCATCCCGAAGGCGCGGCTCTCAGCCACGGGCGAAGAAGACGGCGATGACCAGCGCCGCGACCGTCAGCCGATAGACGACGAACACCGCGTAGTTGTGCATGCGGACATACCGAATCAGGACGACGATAGCGATAAGGCCAAAAACCGCGGCGGAGACGAAGCCCAATGCGACCGACAGGTCCAAACCTTCATGGAGCAGTTTGCGAGCTTCGACCAGTCCGGCGCCGGCGATGATTGGTGTCGCCATCAGAAAGGAGAAATTGGCGGAATCGCCGCGGTCGATTTTGACTGCCCGCGCCATCGTGATAGTTGCCCCGGAACGAGATACTCCCGGAATGAGCGCTAGCGCTTGGCTGAATCCAATCGCCAGTGCATCCCAATAGGTCATTTCGCTCATCTTTCGCTTTTGGGGCGAAACCCGGTCGAACCACCACAGCAGAATCGCGAGCGTCGTCATTGCGATCGCTATCAGCAGCGGGGAGCGAAAAGTCGACTCGGCCTGCTTCTCGAAAAGCAGACCCATGATCGCTCCGGGAACCGAAGCGACGATTATCAGCTGCAGCAGGCGTCGTTCTGCCGCCTGGCCTCCGGGGGCGAACGACCGCGCCATCGCGATCCAGTCCTCCCAGTAGTAAACGAGCAGAGCCAGGAGCGTGCCCAGATGCAAGGCGACATCGAATGCGAGGCCCGGATCCTGCCATTTGAACAGCCAGGGGACGAGTACCAGATGAGCGGAACTGGAGATGGGCAGGAATTCAGCGAGTCCCTGCACCGCTCCCAGGATGATTGCCTGAAGGTGTGAAATCATTAGTTTTCAATCATTTGTGGACTGACCGATCGGTTGCGACTCAAGTTATCGGGTCGCTGGGCACGCGACAGCATGCTTGGCAACGATCTAAAACCCGAATAAGATGCTGGTGATGCGTCCCGGAAGCAAATCAGGAGCGGCACCGTCCATGCTGCGCGCCCCGACCAAGGACAGTATCGTCTCATTGCGAGAGGCCAGTGTTGTGATGGATGAGCGGGAGAGGGCCATGGATGACGGTTTGCCCCGGTTGGACTCGCCGCGCCGCTTTCCGATCGTTTCCAGTCCGCCGCGTCTGCCCCTGATGATTCCAGATGAAATCTTGGACTACTATGGCTGGGTTTTCTGTCAGGGTGGCTTTCTCAACCTTCAGATGACTTTCGAGCAGTTTCTTAGCGTAGTTGCGGCCGTAAGTCCCGCCGGATTGTGTCCGGAATATGACGAAAGCGAGCCGGTTCAGACCGGCGAATGATCCGTACCGACTGCTATCTCTAAAAGCGTCCCCGGTCCGATTCCGCTAAGCCATCGCGCGACTGCGCGCGCTATTCGGGGGAGCCGACCCTGCTCGAGGTGCTTGGAGCCTGCTTAAGCAGAGTTCTTGCGACCCAGATACTCTGGAAGGGCGTCACGTCCGTCGGCGATTTGAGGCTGTTGTCCTTTGCGATCTGCTGCCAGTTGTCCTCATTTCCGGTCACGCGCTTGGCGAGCTCCTTCAGGTCTTCGTGGGGCAAAAGGGTGAAATTGACCCCGCCAGAGGCTGGAGTGCTCGGGGAGGGCGGGTATTTCGCCGCCAGTTCGTCGATCTCGCCGAACAGGGCAAAACGCTTGCTGGCCTTGTAGTCGGCTATCTCGTTGTCGGGAATGCCCTCGGTGTGGACATTGACGACAATCTTGCTTTTGTTGCTGTCCTCGGGAGTGACCTGGATTTCGTAACGATAGCGAGGCTGCACTCCCGTCATGTTTTGGAAGAACCCGACCTTGGTATCGGCATTGCGCCATAGCGTTTGCAGCGAATTCTCGGGTCCGGTCTCGTAGAGGATGCCGTCGCCGCGAAGCGCGTCCTGAGTCAGGAGATAGGTGTCGTTAACGGGGTAATTTACCACGTGCTCTTCGCCCAGAGCGGCGTCCTCTCTACTCCAATGGGAGCTTGTGCCCCAGAAGCCGACGTAACATCCCGCGAGCAGCGACATCACGCCCACTGTGATGAAGAGGGCCCACCTTGTGAACACCGAACTATGCGTAGTAGCCACTGCTGTGACAAGCCTCAGGTCATGCGCGCCAGCGCCGCGTCATCCAGTCAACCCAACAGACAACCACGAGCCTTCGCCGTACGCAAGATGAAACGCACGAGCGTCACTTCGATTGCCACAATGCGGCCGGTTCATTCGCGCCGCAGCCTTATGTTACAAGATTGTAGCGGATACGCCGCGACCGTCGCGAAGCTCTTTTCCATACTGCCGCTCAACGCTAAGATTCACGCCCCATGACTGAATCCATGACCAGAGGAACGCCCCGGCACGTCGTCGCCGTGGTTGGTGCGGCGACCGCAGGCGCTGAAATCGCAAACATTTTGGCGAAGCGCGGCGCCCAGGTTGTCGTCATCGAGCAGAACCCCCGTCCGTACGGCAAGATCGAGGACGGGCTGCCGCGATGGCATGTCAAGCAGCGCCGCGACGAGTACGAGGAAATAAACCGCCGCCTCGACCATCCCCACATCGAGTTTGTGCCGCTGACCCGGATGGGCGCAGCCCTAACGTACGACGACCTGCGCCAGCGATGGGGCCTAAGCGCCATCGTGCTTGCGCATGGTGCGTGGCGCGACCGTCCCCTCGCGGTCGAAGGCGCGGACCGGTATATCGATCGCGGCCTGGTCTATCAGAACCGGCTCATCTACTGGTTCAACCATTATCCGGAGAAGGAATACGACGGGCCACGCTACGATCTTCCCGCCGGCACGATGGTGATCGGCGGCGGCCTCGCTTCGATCGATGTGGTCAAGGTCCTGCAGATCGAAACCGCGCTCAGGGCGATGCGCGCGCGCGGAATCGAGGAGGACATGCTGCGGCTTGAACGCGAGGGCCTCGAACCGGTGCTCGCCGCGCACAAACTCAACTATGGCGACCTCGGCGTCGCGCCATGCAAGCTCTATTATCGCCGCCGCGTCCTCGACATGCCGCTCTCCGACATCGCAGCCGACGCGCCGCCCAAGCGGGCGGAAGCGATGCGCGCGGCGCGTGCCAAGATTCTCGATAAAGCGCAGCGCAAGTACCTGTTCGAGTTCGAACCGCTGCGCGTGCCGACCGGGCTTATCGTCGAGAGCGACCGATTGGTTGGCCTGCAGATGAGCCGCACCGAGGTCGCCGACGGACAGGTGCGGACCGTTCCAGATTCGGCCTCGCCGGTCCGCTCACCGCTCATCATCAGTTCCATCGGGAGCATCCCGGAGCAGATCCCTGGCATCCCGGTAAAAGGCGAGGTTTACGCCTATATCAACGCCAACATTGGCCTGCTCGACGACGGTCCCACGGCCGTGTATGCGGCGGGCAACGTGCTGACCGGCAAGGGCAATATCAAAGACTCGCTCGAAAGCGGCACGTTCATCGGCATCCACGTAGCCGAAAGCTACCTGGGGCTCAACGGCGACGACGTGCCGCTTGCCGAGGGCGCACGCAAGGTCGCCGGTCAACAGGGCGAGCGGATAGCCGAAGCGATGAGTTCGCGCCCGCGCCTGGCGCCAGAGCAGGTGGAGGAAGTGATGCGCCGGGTGCGCGAGCGCCAGCGCGCCGTCGGCTACGAAGGGAACTACCAGGCGTGGATCAAGCGGATGACGCCGGAAGACCTTCACTGAACCAAAGACTGCATTGAACAAAGACCTGCATTGAAATGGGCTTGCATTAAATCGGCAACAATAACGCAGACGGCGGCAGGACAATGGATGCGCTTAAACAGACCGATCCGGAAATTTACGATCTGATCCGCGCCGAAGAGCGCTATGAGATCGATTCCGTGCGGCTCATCCCCTCGGAGAATTACGTCTCGAAAGCGGTGCTCGAGGCGACCGGCTCGATCCTCACCAACAAGTATTCCGAGGGCTATCCGGGACGGCGCTACTACGAGGGCCAGCGTTACATCGACCGGATCGAAACCATCGCGGCCGAACGCGCCCGCGCGCTCTTCGGCGCCGAGCACGTCAACGTCCAGCCCTACTCGGGATCGCCGGCAAACCTGGCCGTGTTCCTCGCGCTGCTCAAGCCGGGCGACACGCTGATGGGCCTGGCGCTGCCGCATGGCGGCCATCTGACCCACGGATGGACCGTCAGCGCGACCGGAATATTCTGGCGCTCGGTGCACTACCAGGTCGATCGCGAGAGTCAGCGAATCGATTACGACGCGGTGCGCGATCTGGCGAAGAGGGAACGGCCGAAAATCATCATCACCGGCGCGACCGCCTATCCGCGACAGTTCGACTTCAAGATTTTCGGCGAGATCGCCAGGGAGGTCGGTGCCTTCATGCTCGCCGACATCTCGCACATCGCGGGGCTGATCGTCGCCGGCGCGCATCCCGACGCCGTGCCCTACGCCGACGTCGTCACCACGACCACGCACAAGACGCTGCGCGGCCCGCGCGGGGCGATGATCCTCTGCCGCAACGAGTTCGCGGAGAAAATCGACAAGGCGGTCTTCCCCGGCCTGCAGGGCGGTCCGCACAATCACACCACTGCGGCGATCGGCGTCGCGCTCAAGGAAGCGGCGACCCCGGCTTTCAAGGAATACGGCCATCAGATCGTGCGCAACGCCAAGGCAATGGCAGACGAACTGCTCGCCTGCGGTTTCAACCTGGTCTCGGGTGGCACCGACAACCATCTCATCCTGATCGACCTCACCAACAGGAAGGTGATCGGCAAGAAAGGAGCGCAGGCGCTCGACCGCGCGGGAATCGTCTGCAACTACAACACCGTCCCCTACGATCCGCGCAAACCCTTCAGCCCAAGCGGTCTGCGCCTGGGAACGCCGGCCGTGACCTCGCGCGGGATGGGCGAGAGCGAGATGCGCCAGATTGCGCGATGGATTGACCAGGCGATCGCGCACGCCGACGACGAAGCCGCACTGGCGCGGATAAACGGCGAGGTCACCGAGATGTGCCGGCGCTTTCCGGCGCCAGGCATCGCGACTTGAACGAGCGCTCGATGGCGCAGATCAAAATCGAGCGGATGCTCAATCTCGGCGTCGCCTACACGCCCGAGATGGGCGCGGGCGGCAAGCCCGAGCCGGACTGGACGGCGCTCGGCGCGCAGGTGCGCGAAGCAGGCGCGCTCGGCTATGACACGGTCGTCGCGGTTGAGGTACAGCACGACCCGTACCTGATGCTCGCGATCGCCGCGCAGGAGCCGTCCACGGTGGAGCTCGGCACCGGCATAGCGCTCGCGTTCACGAAGAGCCCGGCCGCGACCGCATACACCGCCTGGGACCTGCAGCGTATGAGCGGCGGGAGGCTGGTGCTCGGCCTGGGATCGCAGGTCAAGGGCCATATCACGCGGCGCTTCGGGATGCCGTTCACCAAGCCGGCGCAACGGATGAAGGATTACGTCGGCGCGATGCGCGCCTGCTGGAACAGTTGGCAGACCGGCGCGCCGCTCGATTACACAAGCGAGCATTACAATCTCTCGCTGATGACGCCCAACTTCGCGCCGCCCCCGCTCAAGAATCCGCGCATCCCGGTGCTGATCGCCGCCGTGCAGGAGCACATGCTGCAAGTCGCAGGCGAGGTATGCGACGGCGTCCGCCTGCACGGCATCTGCACGCGCCGCTATCTCGACGAAATCGCCTTCCCCAACTTGCGCAAGGGTTTCGCCAGGTCGGGACGCCCGGCCGCCGAATGGGAGAACTTCCAGATTTCCGGCGGCGGATTTCTCTGCACCGCGCCTGACGCCGATTCACTCGCGCGCGCGGTCGAAAAGATGAAGGAGACGATCGCGTTTTACGGTTCGACGCGATCGTACCGCGCGAGTTTCGAGCTCGACGGATGGGCCGAGCGCGCCGAGCAGCTCCATCGGCTCTCCGTGCAGCAGAAATGGCGCGAGATGCCGAAGCTGGTGAGCGAGGAGATGGTGCACGCGTTTGCCGCGGTCGGCACCTACCGTGACATCGCGGCGGTGATGAAGAAGCGGCTTGCAGGGGTCAACCGGCTCGATTTCGAAATTCCGATCCGCGGCGAAGGCGATCGCGGCGTGGTGCGCGAAGTGATCCAGGATCTGCGCCGCCGGTAGCTCCGCCGATTCGAGGTGAGCGATGAGCTTCATCGTCGGACTCGATCACGTAACCATCCAGATTGACGAGGGTGGCGAGGCGCTGGCCAACGCGCTGCACTTCTATGTTGACCTGCTCGGCCTTAGGCCTCTCGACCGTCCGGCCAACACCGACAACGGGCGTCCGGGAGCATGGCTGCAATGCGGCCCCGCTCAGCAGCTGCACATCATCACCGGCGCCGGCGCGACGGAGGAAAATCGCGCCTCGCGGCGCCATCCGGCGTTCCGGGTCTCGGACCTCGAGGGATTGCGCAAGCGCTTCGTTGCGGCGGGAGTCGAAATCCTCGCCGGTAATCGCTTTCCCGGTCAGGAGCGGTTTTTCGTGCGCGACCCCTTCGGCAATCGGCTCGAATTCGTCACGCGCACAATGGGCCGGGACGCCCCCTGAAGCAAGAGGCGTCCCGAGAACCCGGCGCTTCGATTCCCGCCGTCACGCACGACGCGGGCTTATTTTCCGGCGTCCATCTCGTTTGCGTATTTCTCCATGACCTCCGCGCTCGCCTTCATCATGTCGGCGCGCATTTCCATCATCTTTGCGGCCATCTTCAGGTCTTTGGCGGAGCCCATCATTCCTCGCATAATCATCTT
>DATJXN010000047.1 GCA_035500095.1 Candidatus Binataceae bacterium | reverse complement strand
CCAACGAGCTTCAGACGGCGGACTTCCGGGTCGAGGAATTCCGCATCCCGCTGATGAAGGCGGCGATCCGGATGCCGGCGAAAGTCGAGGTCAGAGCGGCCAGCGTTGCGATCGATCTGAGCGCCGAGTACCTCTCGGGGGGCGTGGCGAGCGGATTGCCGGTCACGCTGCGAAGCCAGATCCAGCCCGACGCATATGTCTCTTTCCCCGACTTCGACGATTTCACCTTCGCCAATGGTGAGGTCAAGGAAGGGACCGTCTCGGTCGAATCCGAGTACGAGGGTTTCCCGGTCTTCAGGCCGCCGGGAATCCATCAGCGCAAGGATCTGGTTCTCGACGCCGCCGGGGGCGCGCAGACCTCGATTACCGATATCGCGCGCGCGCCGACGCCGACCCAGGTGACCGCGGAGATGGAATATCGCGACCCCAACGGCGAGACTCAGACCGTTTCCAACTCGGTTACGATCTGGCCGGCGAAGTATCTCGCCGGAATCCGCGCCGACGATTGGGTCTCCTCGCCCGGCCATCTGCGTCTTCGCGTCGCGGCGGTCAAGGAGGGCGGCAAGCCGGTCGCGGGCGCGCCGGTTAAGGTCGCGATCTTCACCCGCAAGACCTTCTCGTATCGCAAGCGCCTGGTCGGCGGCTTTTACGCCTATGACAACACGATCGAAACGCGCCGCGCGGGCGAGTTGTGCTCCGGCCTGACCGACGCGCGCGGAGTCCTGCTTTGCGACGCAAAGACCGCGCTCACCGGCTCGGTCGAGGTCGAGGCATCCGTGCGCGACGAGGCCGGCAACTCGAGCACAGCCTACACCGAGGTATTCATCCCTGGCCCGGGACGCGAGTGGTTCGAGGGTCATGACGAGGATCGGATCGATGTGCTGCCCGAGCATCCGCAATATCAGCCGGGCGAGCAGGCGCGCTTCCAGGTGCGGATGCCCTTTGCGGAAGCGATCGCGCTCGTCACCGTGGAGCGCGAAGGAGTTATCGCGGCCTCGGTGGTGCACCTCTCGGGCCATAACCCGGTCATCACCCTCCCCGTGCGCGAGTACGCGCCCAACGTGTTCGTCTCGGTCCTGGCGATTCGCGGCCGCGTCGGATCGCCTGCACCGACCGGGATGCTCGACCTTGCCAAGCCGGCCTTCAGGCTGGGGATCGCGGAGATTCGCGTCGGCTGGCGCGCGAACCGGTTGAACGTTACGGTCACGCCCGAGCGGCGCGTTTACCGCGTGCGCGAGAAGGCGCGGGTTGCGATCGCGGTCCGGACCGCCGCCGGCGCGCCGCCGCCCCCGGGCAGCGAAGTCGCGGTCGCCGCGGTTGACCAGGGGCTGCTCGAGCTCGCCAGCAACCACAGCTGGAAGCTGCTGGACGCAATGATGGGGCGACGGCCTTATCAGGTCGATACGTCGACCGCGCAAATGGAGGTCGTCGGCAAGCGGCACTACGGATTGAAGGCGCTTGCGCCGGGCGGCGGCGGCGGCCGGCAGATTACGCGCGAACTCTTCGACACGCTGCTGCTCTGGAAGGCGACGGTGCCGCTGGATGCGGCCGGCAACGCGACGGTCGAAGTGCCGCTCAATGATTCGCTGTCTAGCTTTCGCATCGTCGCGATCGCAAGCGGCGGAGTCGGCATGTTCGGCACCGGCGACACGCTGATACGCTCTACGCAGGACCTGATGATCCTGCCCGGAGTGTCGCCGATAATCCGCGCCGGCGATTCGTTCGACGCCGAATTTACCGTGCGCAACGCCTCGGAGCAGCCGTTCACCGCGAAGGTGAGCGCGAAGATCGAGGGCGTCGCGACCGAGCCCCCGCCGCAGGTGCTGGAACTCGCGCCGGGCGAGGGAAAATCGATCGCTTGGAAGGTGGCGGTGCCGATGGGAGTCAGCGAGCTGCGCTACCGCGTCGATGCGGCGTCGATCGCCGGCGCGCCGTCAGACCATCTGAAGATAACGCAGCGCGTGCTCCCGGTCACGCCGGTCAGGACCTACCAGGCGACGCTGATGCGATGGGAGAAACCGATCGCCGAGCCGGTTGCACTGCCCGCCGACGCGCTCGCGGGACAGGGCGACGTGCAGGTCTCGCTCAGTCCGTCGCTGAGCGCGGGGCTCGACGGGGTGCGCGAATGGATGCGCGCCTATCCATACACCTGCATGGAGCAGCGCGTGTCGCGGGCGATCGCGCTTGGCGATCCGGCGCTATGGAACGGCATCGCGGCCGACCTGCCGCAGTATCTCGACGCCGACGGCCTCCTGAAGTTCTTTCCCGATATGCGCGAGGGCAGCGACATCCTGACCTCGTACGTCTTCTCGATCGCGCATGAGGCGGGGTTTACGATTCCGCCGCAGTCGGAAGCGGCGATGGGGCGCGGGCTTGCCGGCTTTATCGCGGGCCGGGTCGTGCGTTACGGCGCGGTGCCGGGAGCCGACCTGCCGCTGCGCAAGATCGCGGCGATCGAGGCGCTCTCGAGCGCGGGCCTGGCCAACGCCGCGATGCTCGGCAGTATCATCGTCGAACCCAATCTCTGGCCCGACGCAACCGTTATCCAGTGGTGGAACGTCCTGCTCCGCCTCCACGACGTTCCCAATCGCGCGCGGCGGCTGGCCGAGGCCGAGCAGATCGTGCGCGCGCGGCTCAACTGGCAGGGCACCGGCGCGCATCTGTCGGGCGGCCAATGCTGGTGCCTGATGACCGACGTCGAGAGCAACATGCTGCGGCTCGACCTGCTGCTCGTCGACAACGGGCTTTGGCACGACGAGGTGCCGCGCGTGATGCAGGGCGCGGTCCGGCTGCAATCGCGCGGTGCGTGGGCGACGACGCTCGCCAATGCGTGGGGCACGCTCGCGGTCGAGAAATTCGCGCGCACGTTCGAGTCGGTGCCGGTCAAGGGAACGACCACGGCGTCGCTCGCGGCGGCGTCGAAGAAACTCGATTGGACGCGCGACCCGCACGGCGGCGATCTCAACCTCGCATGGCCGCCCGCGCAGTCCGATCTGCGAGTTGACCATAGCGGCAGCGGAAACCCGTGGGTGCAGGTTCGCACGCGCGCCGCGATTCCGCTCAAGGCTCCGTTCAGCAGCGGCTACCGCATCACGCGGACGCTGAGCGCCGTGGATAAAAGCCATAGCGGCGGATGGCGCCGCGGCGATATCGTGCGCGTCCACCTCAAGATCGAAGCGCAGACCGACATGACGTGGGTGGTCGTGAATGATCCGCTTCCCGCCGGCGCGTCGCATCTCAACACCGGGCTCAGGCGCGCCTCGTCGATCGCGGCGAGCGCCACCAGCGCGGAAAATTCGAACAACCACAACTACTTGTGGCCCGACTTCGTCGAGCGCCCGTTCGACGCGTACCGCGCCTACTATGAATTCATCCCCAAGGGCAGCTTCGAGGTCGAGTACAATATCCGGCTCAACCAGGCCGGCGTGTTCCAGCTTCCGGCGACTCGCGTCGAGGCGCTCTACGAGCCCGAGATGCTCGGCGAGCTGCCCAACGCGCCGTTGGAGGTCGCGCCGTGACGATACGCCGCCCCGCACCAGTCGCCGCGCTCGCGGCGGCAGCTGGATTGCTGGCCTTGGCTGCGCTTGGCCGGCCCGTCGTGCCGGGTTTCGATGAGGTGCGCGCGCGCTGGCGTCCCTCCGACGCGCAATTGCTCGACCGCCACGGCGAGCCGATCCACGAGCTTCGCGTGGACGCGCGCGGGCGGCGGCTTGCATGGACGCCGCTGGCGGAGATCTCGCCCGCCCTGCAGGAGGCGGTGATCGCGTCGGAGGACCATCGGTTTCAAAGCCATCATGGCGTCGATTTCGCCGCTCTGACAGGTGCCGCCATGCGGCGGCTTGAGG
>DATJXN010000046.1 GCA_035500095.1 Candidatus Binataceae bacterium | reverse complement strand
ATATGGCGTTCGACGCAGGGAGTGGCGAACCATAATATTCAAGATTACACGCTCTATTTCCGAGAAAAAGTATCCTGTGCGCTTTCGCAACCGGAGAAGAAAGCGGGGCGATGAGGCTGCCGCCCCATCGCCCCGGGAATTTGAACCGCCCGATCGACGCTCGCCGTGCGCGCCGCCCTCGCGACAGTTTCAGTTCGCTCCCGCGTCGCGTCAGTTACCGCCGCCGGTCGAACCAAGCAGGTTGCCGCCGAGCGTCGGATGGCCGACGGTCTTGTCGCCGATGACGTTGATCATCGCCGGCTTGCCTGACTTGAACGCGCGATCCAGCGCGGGGATTAGCTGGTCGGGCTCCGTGACGTTTTCGCCATGGCACCCCATCTCGTTGAAAATCTTGTCGTAACGGACGTCCTGGAGCATGTTGAACGGATCGGTGCGATCCTTCAGCATCGGCATCGACTCGAAGCTCGGCCCCCACGAGCTGTTGTTCCACAGCAGGCACACGATCGGCAGCTTATAGCGAGCCGCGGTCTCCATATCCCAGCCGCCGATTCCCAGGCCGCCGTCGCCCATTACCAGCACGACCTGCGCGCCCGGCCGTGCGAGTTGCGCCCCGATGCCCATCCCGAAACCGTGGCCTACGGGCGCGAGCGGCCCGGCGTCGATTATCTGGCCCGGGAAGCGGCAGACGAAGTTCTGGCTCATCCAACCCGAGAGCGTGAAGCTGTCGATGACGACGGTGCAGTTCTTGTCGAGCACTGAGACCAGATCGCGCGCGAGCCGGGACGGATGGATCGGCCGGTTGGTTTGAAACTTCTTCGAGTTTTCGATCACCTGGTGCTCGAAGTTCGATCGAACCTCGGCCAACTCCTTCAGCCACTGCGAGCCGCGGTTTTTCGAGAAGTCGAGCTTGAGTTCCTTTATCCGGTTGATCATCTGGCGCAGCACTAGTTTGGGATCGCCGACCACCGGAACCTCCGCCGGCACCTGCCATCCGATACGGTTCGCCGTCGGATCGACCTGGATGTACTTGGCCTTGTCGTTCCAGGTCTTGGGGCGGCCGAAGTGTTCGCCGCTCCAGAAGCGGAAACCCAGGGTGAGCACGACGTCGGCGCGGCCGGTGAAGGGTTTCTTGAAGGCGCCGCGAATCGCCAGCGGATGTTCCTCGGAGACCGCGCCTTGCCCGGCGCGCCGCGCGTAAACCGGAATCGAGGTCAGCTCCACAAATTCGCGCAGCTCGGGTCCGGCCTGCGACCAGAAGAGACCGTCGCCGCCAGCGATGAGCGGCCGCTCGGCCGCCACCAGCAGTTCGAGCGCGCGGTCGATTTTTGCCGGGTCGCCAGACGAGCGAACGTCGTCAACCGTGAAGCGCATCCCGCCGGGGTTCTGCCGCTTGTCGTCATCGCCGTGGTACAGGATGTTCTGCGGAATTTCGACCAGCGCCACGCCTTGCGGCGGCGTGATTGCCTCGCGAAAGGCGAGGCGCATGTCGAATTCGATCGTGCTCCAGTCGGTGACGCGCTTGGTGTATTTCGCGAAGCTGCTGAGCATCTCGGAGCCGTAGGCCTCCTGAAATGAGCCCTGATGGTCTTCGGTATTCGGATGCTGGCCGGAGACGCAGACCACGGCGCTGTTGGTCATCGCCGCCAGACAAAGCCCGGTCATCGCGTTGGTCAGCCCGCATCCCGCCGTAACCATGCATACCCCGGCCTCGCCGGTCATGCGGGCATAGGCGTCGGCGGCGTACGCGGTCGCCTGCTCGTGACGCATATGGATGAGCTTGATTTCGTTGCTGCGCAGTTGCGCCAGGATCGGGAACAGGTGTCCCCCGTTGATCGAAAAGCAGTAGCGCGCCTTGTTCTCCCGCATCACGCGGGCAACCAGTTCACCACCGTCGACTTTAGGCATCAGCGGAACCTCCGTGACAATTTTCGGCCGCCTGCGGCGCCGCAATGAGCCAGCCCCCCCTCGTTTGGCGGCCCGCTCAATTCCCGCGCCGTAACCGGGTCTGACACTGACCCCGGGGCTTGCCCTGGCGAATCCTTGCACATTTTCGGGAAGGGCGGAAATGCAGACGGCTGTGTTGATCGAAGCCTCGATGCCTGTCAGGTTGTTAGGCCATAAGTTCTGGAATAGGTGTTATATAATCATCAACGGTCGATGAAGAGACTGTTCGCTATAGTCCTGTTCCTTGCGCCGGGGTTGATTTGCGCCCGGTCCGCTCCCGCTTTCACGCTGCTCAACCCAGACAGCTGGCCCGGATATCTCAATCCCAACACCTGGCCGAGCACGCTTAATCCGCACAACTGGCCCTTTACTCTGATTCCGGTCCCCGAAATCGAGACCGACCCCAACTCGGGCGTGACCTACGGCGTGCTGGCGGCGATGCTGTTCACGGACAAGCAGGGCGAGATCAACAACATTCTCGCGCCCGACATCACTGGCAACTCGACGCTTGGACCCGGCGGCACGTTTCGCTATCTCGGCTATCCCTCGGCTGACGAGCAGTACTACGTGATCGCGGGATTCCAGGAAAAGATCGCGCGCCGTGTCGACCTGGACTACGCGACCGGGCGCACTCATCAGAGCAACTTTTCGCTCGAAGGGCACTTCTTTTTCGAGCGCGATCCGACCGAGCGGTTTTACGGAATCGGCAACAGTTCTTCCCAAGGCAACGAGAGCAACTACACGACCGAGCAGGTCTATTTCGAAGGAAGAGTCGGCTACAACTTCACGCCGCGCCTGCAGATAGCGCTGCTTGAGCGGCCGCGCTACGTGCGGCTTTCGAACGGCGCATTTGAATCGCTCCCGTCCATCTTCAAGGAGTTCCCCAATATCAAGGGACTCAACGGCGGCACCGAAGTTCTCAACCAGATACAGGGCACCTACGACACCCGCAATTCGGTCGACCTTCCCACCGACGGCGGCTACGACTTGATATACGCTTCGATCGCCGACCGCAGCTTCATGAGTTCGATCTCGTACACTCGCTTCGGCGCCGACCTCCATCACTACTTTCCGATCGGCCCCAAGATTACGCTCGCCACCCATGGCTATCTGCAGTACATGCCGGCCGGCGACGAAGTGCCATTCTGGTCGATGGCGCGCCTCGGCGGTGAATCCTCCCTGCTGTTCAATCAACAGACCCTGCGCGGCTACGGCGCGGGCCGCTTCGTCGACAATAACCTGTTCGACATCAACGTCGAGATGCGCTCGCGGGTCTGGGAAACCGACCTCTTCAACACCCACGGCATCCTGGAACTGGCGCCCTTTTTCGATGTCGGCCGCGTTTTCCATAACCCGGGTGACGATTTCGTCACCGACCTGCATCCGGTGGGCGGGATGGGCTTTCGCGCGATCGCCGAGCCGTTCGTGGTCGGCTATGTCGACGCCGGCTGGGGCGGCGAGGGAGCGGCGGTCTTTTCAGGGATCAACTATCCCTTTTAGCGCGCGCTAAGCTCTTCGGCCGCGCCCGGCGGAAGACGGCGATGGAAGCCCGACGCAACAACGGCGCATCTCAAAAGACCGGCTCCGATCACGTCGCGCCTGATTGCCGCGGGATGAACTTCTACCGCGCCGACGCGGCGTTTCGCGGCCTGCTCGATCTCTACATCGAGCCCGCGTTGCGCGCGCACCTCGAACCTCATCTCGATCGCCTGGGCGAACTCGCCGGCGGCCGCCTCGACGAACTTGCCGACGTCGCCGACAAGCATCCGCCGGTGCTCCATCCGCGCGACCGCTTCGGGCGCGACGAGGAATGGATCGAATATCATCCGGCCTACCGCGAGATGGAGCGGATCGCGTTTGCCGAATTCGGACTGCACGCGATGAGCCATCGCGGGGGCGTGCTCGGATGGCCGGCTCCGATGCCGCCCATCGCAAAGTACGCCTTTCAGTACCTTTTCGTTCAGGCCGAGTTCGGCCTGATGTGCCCGGTAAGCGTCTCCGACACCAGCAACTACGTCATCCTTCGCTACGGCACCGACGAGCTGAAGCGCAGGCTCCTTCCCCGGCTGCTGTCGCAGGATCCGGCTGCGATGTGGAAGGGCACGCAGTTCATGACCGAGAAATCCGGCGGCTCGGACGTGGGCGCGCTCGAGAGCGAGGCGCGGCTGGAAAACGGCGAGTGGCGGCTCTACGGAGAGAAATGGTTCTGCTCGCACACCGACGCCGACCTGGCGCTTATCCTGGCCCGTCCGCAGGGCGCTCCCGCCGGCACTCGCGGCCTCGGATTGTTCGCGATGCCGCGGAGGCTCGACGACGGCAGCCGCAATCGCTACCGCATCGTGCGGCTCAAGGACAAGCTCGGCACGCGCTCGATGGCGAGCGGCGAGATTCGGCTCGAAGGCGCCTTCGCATGGCAGGTGGGCGAACTCGGCGCCGGCTTCAAGCAGATGCTCGACCAGGTCAACCTGTCGCGGCTCTCGCACGGAGTGCGCGCGGCCGCGATGATGCGCCGCTGCCTCAACGAGTCGCTTTGCGTGGCGCGTAATCGCGTTGCGTTTGGCCGCACGCTCATCGAGCTGCCGCTCGTGCGCCGCCAGTTGCTGAAACTGATGGTGCCGGCGGAGCAGGCGCTCTCGATGTACGCGTGGACGGCGGACGTGATGGGCCGCGCCAACCGCGCCGATGAGGGCGCGGCGCATCTGCTACGCATTCTCACTCCGCTTTTCAAGTTCCGTGCATGCCGCGACAACCTGCGCGTGGCGACCGGTGCGATGGAGGTGCGGGGCGGCAACGGTTATATCGAAGACTGGATAAACCCGCGGCTGGTGCGCGACGCACAGATCGGCGTGCTCTGGGAAGGCACCAGCAATATCAACGCGCTGGATGCGATCGGCCGCGCGGCGGCAAAAATGGGAGCGCACGAGGCTCTCGGCCAGGCGCTGCATGCGCGGCTGGCCGAGGCCTCGCGAGTGCCCCGGAAATGCCGCGCCGAGCTTGGCGGCATCGTCGATCGCGCCGTCGCCTTTGCCTCGCGCGCCTCCGGCAGCGAAGGCGAGCGGCTCGCGCGGATGGCCGCAGGCGCGTTGTACAACACCACCACGGCGATACTGATGGCTTGGGAGGCGTCGCGTCTTGGCGATGGCCGCCGTCTGCTGCTCTCCCGGATGGTCGTCGAGCATCGGCTGACCTCTCAGGATCCGCTCGCGCCAAGGAGCGAAGAGTGGGAAGACCTGGCGGCCGTGATGCTCCTCGGCGCGGACGCGGTTACGCTTGAGCAGGCCGCGGCGTTGGTCGAACGGCCGTGAACCGCACGCAAGCGACGTGATGCGCGAGCGACCGCCGCTTTTTCGGGAGATCGAACACACCGGCGACACCGGGATCGAAGTTGAGGCGCCTTCGCGGGCGCAGTTGTTCGCGCGCGCGGCGCTCGCGATGGCGCGGCTGATGGTGGAGGAGGCTGGAATCGAGGAGCACGAGCGCCGCGAAATCGAGGTGCGCGGCACGGAAGACGTCGAAATTCTGCATGACCTGCTCGCGTCGGCGCTCAACCTGTTTCTGATCGACGGATTTATCTGGTGCGGTGCATCGGCGTCCGAGCAGGGCGAACACGTTACGCTGACGCTCCAAGGCGAGATTCTGGACCGCACCCGCCACGTCCTGCTCGGCGAGATCAAGGCAGTGACGTATCATCAGCTGAGCGTTATGCGCACGGCCGATGCGCTTTGGCGCGCGCGGATCATTTTCGACGTCTGACGGGCCCGCTCTTTTGATACCGCTAGTCTTATCGTTAGCCGTCCGCCGTACGCTGAGGCCCGAGCGCGCGCCTGACGGCGCGCGCGAGTTCAAGCGCGGCGGCCGCCGGATCAGCGACGCCGAAGACGGCGCCGATGACGGCGACGCCGGCAGGACGGCCTCCGCCGCTGGCGGGGACCGTCCTGCCGGCGTCGCGCAGCGCCGCCACGCGCTCGGCGGTGACGCCCCCGAGCGCGTAGAGCGGCATCCCGGCCGCGGCCTTGCACGCGTCGCCGAAGGACTCGGCGCCGCGTGCAGGGCCATAGCCGGGCTTGGACAGCGGCGGCCAGACCGGACCGAACACCGCGAAGTCGGCGCCCGCGGAGGCCGCAGCCTCGGCCTCCGCCGCGCTATGCGTCGACACGCCAATCAGGCGCGACGGTCCCACGAGCTTGCGCGCGTCCGCGATCTCCACCGAATCGGCAGGCAGGTGCACGCCGTCGGCCGTTGCGGCGAGCGCGATATCTATTCGATCGTTGACGATCAGATAGGCGTTGTGCCGCGTGCAGACCGGGCGGAGCGCCGTTGCCAGTTGATAGAGCTCGAGGCCGCCGAGATCCTTTTCGCGCAGTTGCAGCGCCGCGTGGACGGCCGAGGAGTCGCGCGCGAGCGCTCCGAGAACCTCTTCGCAGACTTCGACCAGCGAACGGGGCGCTACAAGGCGGCGATCGCTTACCAGATAGAGCTGGAAGTCGGCCGGTACGCGATGCGTGCTCTCCAACGTTGATGATCCGCCGTTTTGACGATCCGTCGCTTCGCTGGCCTGCCGCGGCGCTAGCGAATCAGGCCGCTAAGCGGACTCGAGGCGGTGGCGTATAGCTTCTGTTCGATGCGCCCGGCACGATAGGCGATTCGCCCGGCTTCGATCGCGAGTTTCATCGCCCGCGCCATCGCGATCGGATCCTTCGCTCCCGCGATCGCCGAATTGATCAGCAATCCGTCGGAGCCGATTTCCATCGCTTCGGCCGCGTCCGACGCGGTGCCCACGCCGGCGTCGACGATCACCGGGACCTTCGCCTGTTCGATGATGATGCGCAGGTTGAAGGGATTGCGGATGCCCATGCCCGAGCCGATCGGCGCCGCGAGCGGCATCACCGCCGCGCATCCGATCTCGGCCAGGCGCAGACAGGCGACGGGATCGTCCGTTATGTATGGCAGCACCTTGAAGCCTTCCTTGACCAGGATTTTGGCCGCTTCGATCGTTGCCGGGACGTCGGGGAAGAGCGTTTTCTGATCGCCGATTACCTCGAGCTTGACGATGTCGCCCACCCCGACCTCGCGCGCGAGGCGGCAAGTGCGGACCGCTTCTTCGACCGTATAGCATCCGGCGGTGTTTGGCAGAATCTGGTAGCGCTTGGGATCGATATAGTCGAGCAGGTTCTCGCTGTCGCGGTTGGTGATATTGACGCGGCGGACGGCGACCGTGACGATCTCGGCGCCGCTCGCCTCGACCGCCGCGCGGGTTTCCGCAAAGTCGCGATACTTGCCGGTGCCGACGATCAGCCGGGAATGAAAGACCCGGCCCGCCAGGTCGAAATGATCATGTTCCATGTGCGGTTCCATATATAAATCATAACCCGCCGCGCGTGCGCGCGCATCGCCTGCGCCCGCCGCGCGTTCGGCACGCGGGGTCCGGTGCGGCTAGCCGCCGCCGACGAAGTTGATCACCTCGACCATGTCGCCCGGGTTGAGCCTGACCGAATCGTATTGCGCGCGCGGTATGACGGTACGGTTGATTTCGACCGCCACCCGGCCGCGGCGCATTTTCAGTCGCTCGAGCAGCGCGGGCAGGCTCGGATCGCCTTCGACCGTGTACTGTTCGCCGTTGAGTTGAATCGCGAAGCGCGACATCGAAAAAGCCGCTTTCCCGGCTTCGGGTAAACGGCTTTAGGCGGAACCGCGATCGTTCCGCCGTCTGGCAGGAGGCGGAGCGCGGATTCCCTACGCCGGTATTACCCGGATCAGGTTCGAGGGGTTTACGTTCTCAGTGCGCCCTTCGTGCGCGCACACCCCCAGCCATGTCGTGTGAATATCACTTGAGCCGGGGAGTGTCAAAAAACGGGCGTGGCCGGTATGATCCGTGGCGTTCGGGCGCGAATCACAGGGGGGCTGTTTCATTCATCGATGGAAGTCGTGAACGGGCCGACGGTGGCCGAGATCGATCTCGGTGCGCTGGGCGCCAACTACCGGGCGATCAGAGCGGCCGGTAACGGCGTGGAGTTGATGGCGGTGGTCAAGGCCGACGCGTACGGGCATGGCGCGGTCGAAGTTGCGCGCGCGCTGCGCGCCGAGGGTTGCGCTCATTTCGGCGTGGCGCGCGTGAGCGAAGCGCGCGAGCTGCGCGCGGCCGGGGTGCGCGAGCGCGTCTATCTGCTGGGCGGGTTTCTCGCCGCTGAGGCGGACGAGATCGTCGCGCTCGACCTTACGCCATTCGTGTACGACGCAGCGCTTGTGGCGCCGCTCGGGCGCGCCGCCCAGGCGCAGGCGCGGGCGAACTTTCCCGTTCATCTCAAGATCGACAGCGGCGCGACGCGGCTTGGGATTCTGCCCGGCGATCTGGATCAAGCGATTGCGGAGCTTGGCCGTGCGATGTCGCTCAGGGTCGAAGGGGTGTGTACGTTGCTGGTCAATGCCGGCGATCCGCAAAGCCCCGTGACCAGCATGCAGCTGAAAGTATTCGACGCGGCGATGGCGCGCCTGCGCGCGGCCGGAATCGAGCCGCAAGTCGCTCATGTCGCCAATTCCGCGGCTTCCATCCTGCGCCCCGACGCGCACTACGGTCTGCTGCGCCCGGGGCTTGCGATCTATGGCTTGCCGCCGGTGCCGGCCGTTCGGGAGCAAGTCGAACTGCGGCCCGTGATGACGTTCAAGACGCGCGTGATCCAGGTGAAGCGCGTGCCCGCAGGCGTCGGCGTCAGCTATGGCCATACCTTCGTCACGCCGCGGCCGAGCGCGATCGGCGTACTCGCGGTCGGTTACGCCGACGGCTATCGCCGCGGACTGCAACACGGCGGGGAAGTGCTGATCCGCGGGCGGCGTGCGCCGGTCGTCGGCGCGGTATGCATGGACCTGACGATGGTCGATCTTACCGACGTGCCCGGTGCGGCGATCGGCGACGAGGTCATCCTGTGGGGCGGCGCGGGCGAAGCGATGATCAGCGTCAACGACATCGCGCGCCTCGCGCAGACGATCTCGTACGAGATGCTATGTACGGTCGGCAAACGCGTGCCGCGCGTTTATCGAAAGGCGGCCTGAGATGGAAACGGCTGCGATCAAAATCGGCCGGGCGCTGCTCGGCGTCTCCGACAAAGCGGGGCTTGCGGAGTTCGCGCGGGCGCTCGCGGCGCGCGGCGTCGAGATAGTCTCGACCGGCGGCACGGCGGCTGCCCTGCAAGCGGCCGGCGTCAAGGTCCGCGGCGTCGAGAACCTCACCGGATCGCCCGAGATGCTCGACGGGCGGGTCAAGACGCTCCATCCGAAGATTCACGGCGGAATTCTCGCGCGGCGCGCCGACGAAAATCATCAGCGCCAGATGCGCGAGCACGGAATCGAGCCGATCGATCTGGTCGTGGTCAACTTTTATCCCTTCGAACAAACGGTCGAGCGGCCGGACGTGAGTCTCGACGACGCGATCGAGAATATCGACATCGGCGGCCCGACGCTGGTGCGCGCCGCCGCCAAGAACTGGAACGACGTCGCGGTGGTGGTCGATCCGGCCGACTATCCGGCGCTGATCGAAGAGCTCAAGGCAAGCGGCGGGGCGCTCGCGCGCGAGACCCGATGGCGTCTCGCGCGCAAGGCCTTCGCCCGCGTCACCGCTTACGACTGCGCGATTTCGAATTACCTCGGCGCGATCGAGAACGGCAAGCGCGAGCCGCTGGGAGAGACTTTCAGCCTCTCGCTGCCACGCGAACAGACGCTCCGCTACGGCGAGAATCCCCATCAGGTGGGCGCGCTCTACGGACGTTTCCGTGAAATCGCCGAGCAGCTCCACGGCCGCGAGCTTTCCTTCAACAACGTTTTCGACATCAGCTCCGCCGTCAACCTGATGCTTGATTTCGCGGACTACAAAAACGCCGTGGTCGCGATCCTCAAGCACAACACGCCCTGCGGCGTGGGCGTCGGCGCGACGTTGCTCCAAGCGTGGGAGAAGGCGTTCGCGACCGACCCGGACTCGCCTTTCGGCGGAATCATCATCGCCAATCGCCCCTGGGACCTGCCGTTTGCCGAAGCGGTTGACGAGCTGTTTACCGAGGTCCTGATCGGAACCGACTTTGAGCCCGGAGTGTTGGAGTTCCTGCGCAAGAAAAAGAACCGGCGCGTGATGCGGTTTCATCCCGCCGCCGTGCATCGCGAGGACCTCGACCTCAAGCGCGTCGTCGGCGGACTGCTGGTGCAGACTCCCGACCTGAGCCTCGAACACCCGCGCGAAGGCAAAGTCGTAACCCGGCGCGCGCCGACGCCGGCTGAACTGCGCGCGATGGAGTTCGGCATCCGCGTGTGCAAACACATCAAGTCCAACGCGATCGCGTTCGTCGCCGAGGACCGCACGCTGGCGGTCGGCGGCGGCGCAACTTCGCGAATCGACCCGTTATACGCGGCGCGCGAGAAGGCGGCGCGGCTTAAAGTGTCACTTAAAGATTCAGTGCTGGTCTCCGAGGCGCTCTTTCCCTTCCCTGACGGGCCCACGCTTGCCGCGGAGGCCGGGGCGACGGCGATCGCGCAGCCGGGCGGCGCGATGCGCGATTCCGAGGTTATCGCGGCTGCCGACGCCCGTGGGCTGTCGATGGTCTTCACGGGAGTGCGCCACTTTCGGCACTGAGCGCCGCGTCCGACGATGAATTCCCGTCTGCGTTCGCGAAGTGTCAAAATTATCTGATGAGAGTGATTCGCGCGATCGAGCGTAGCGACCGGGCCGAGGCGCCGTCCCGATGAAGATCCTCGTGATAGGCAAGGGCGGGCGCGAGCACGCCTTGCTCTGGCGGCTCAACCAGAGCGAGACGGCGCGCAAGCTCTACTGCGCGGGCGGTAACCCCGGCATCGCGCAGCTCGCGACGATAGCTCCCGCCGCACCGAACGACCTCGCCGCTCTGGTTGACTTCGTGCGCGGCGAGAAAATCGACCTTACCGTGGTCGGACCGGAAGATCCGCTGGCTGCCGGAATCGTCGACGAGTTCGAGCGCGCGGGGCTAAAAATTTTTGGCCCGACCAGGGCCGCCGCGCAACTCGAAGCGAGCAAGGCCTTCGCCAAGGCCGTGATGCGCGAGGCGGGCGTAAAGACTGCGGGCTTCGAGATTTTCGACGACGCCGAGGCGGCGCGCCGATGGGTTCGCGCGCGCGGCGGTCCGATGGTGGTCAAGGCTGACGGCCTCGCGCTCGGCAAGGGCGTGTCCGTATGCGACGACGCGGTAGGCGCGCTCGCCGCGATCGACGACGCGATGGAGCGTCGGCTTTTCGGCGCGGCGGGCGCGCGGGTCGTGATCGAAGAGCGTCTTGTGGGCGAGGAGGTTTCGTTCTTTGCGCTCTGCGACGGCGAAAGCGCAGTCGCGCTCGGCTCGGTGCAGGATCACAAGGCTGCGTTCGACGGCGACCGCGGCCCCAACACCGGCGGGATGGGCGCGTACACGCCGGTGCCGCATTTCGGCCCGGCGCTCGAGGCGCGGGTGATGAACGAGGTGGTGATGCCGACGCTCGGCGCGATGCGCGCGCGCGGCACGCCGCTTCGCGGCGTGATGTTCGTCGGCTTGATGATCGACGGCGAGCGGCTCAACGTCCTCGAATACAACGTCCGCTTCGGCGATCCTGAATGCGAGCCGCTGATGATGCGGTTCGAGGGCGACCTCGCCCAGACGCTGCTGGCCTGCGCCGAGGGCCGGCTGAAGGACGTGACGGTAAGACTCTCGCCGCGCGCCGCGGCAGCCGTGGTGCTCGCCTCGGGCGGATATCCGGGCTCGTATCGCAAGGGCGTTCCGATAAGCGGCCTCGAGCGGATCGACGGGGCCGAGCCGTCGGAGGCGAAGGTGCGATGGGCGCTGCAGAAGACGCGGGTCAAGGTCTTTCACGCCGGGACCGCGCTGCGCGACGGACGCCTGGTATCCGACGGCGGCCGCGTGCTGGTGGTGACCGCGATGGCCGCGGATCTGCGCCGCGCCGTCGCCGCATCCTACGAAGCCGCCGCGATGATCGAGTTCGAGGGGATGCATATGCGCCGCGACATCGCGCATCGCGCGCTCGAACGCCTCGCCCCATGAGCGGAACGCGTTGGTGCATAAGCGGAACGCGTTGGTCCATGAATGGAACGCGTTGGTCCATGAGCGGAACACGTTGGTGCATGAGCGGAACGCAATCGTGCAGGCTGAACCGTTTTGAATGAGATGAATTCCCCCGTCATCGCCGACGCTCTCGCGGCGCTCGCTGCGGGCGAGGCGATCGTCTATCCGACGGAGACCTTCTATGCGCTGGGCGTGGACGCGCTCTCGTCGGATGCGCTCGAGCGCCTGTTCGCGATAAAAGGGCGGGAGCCCGGAAAGCCGGTCGCGCTGATCGCCGCGGACGCGGCGATGGCCTTTGCGGTGGCGCGCGAGGTGCCGGGCGCGGCCCGCGTTCTCGCCGAGGCGTTCTGGCCGGGGCCATTGACGCTCGTGTTGCCCGCCCGCGACGGGATTCCCGCGCCGCTCATCGGCGACGACGGCGGAGTCGGCGTGCGCGTGTCATCGCATCCGACCGCTCGCGCACTGGCTGCGGGACTTGGGCGCCCGCTCACCGCGACCAGCGCCAACCTGGCGGGCGAGCCGCCCGCCGTGGAACCTGAAGCTGCACGCCGCACGCTGGGAGGCAAAGTTAAAGTGTTCGTTGAGCATGGTTGGCTGGCCGGCGGCGCTCCGAGCACGGTAGTGACGTTCGCCGGCTCGCAGATACGCGTGCTCCGTCACGGCGCGGTAAGCGAGGGTCAACTGACCGCTCGGCTCGCGGCGCGCGCGTCGCGATGAGGCCTTTGCAATGGCGATGACACATCGAATCGAACCCTTCGCGGGCCTTCTCTACGATCCCGAACGCGCCGGCGCGCTGAGCCATGTCGTCGCGCCGCCGTATGATTTGATCGACAGGGCGCGCCAGGACGCGCTCTACGCGCGGAGCCTTTATAACGTCGTGCGTCTGGAACTCAATCGCGATCCCGACCGGTATGGGTCGGCGGCGCGCACGCTTGGCCAGTGGGTCAACGAAGGCGTGCTCAGGCCCGCGTCCCGCCCCGCGATTTTTTTGTACTCGCAATTCTTCGAGCTCGAAGGGCGGCTGCTTCGGCGGAGCGGCTTTATCGTACGTATCCGGCTTGAGGAGTTCAGCGCCGGGAGAATTCTGCCGCACGAGAAAACCTTTCCCGCCGCGAAACAGGATCGGCTCGAACTCCTGACTGCGCTCAACACCAACGTCAGTTCGGTCTTCGGGCTTTATACCGGCCAGCATCCGGCGCTCGCCGCTATCGTGGCCGAGCTTTCGGCGCAGGAGCCGCTGCTGGAGGTCAGCGACGACGACGGAATTCGCAACCAACTGCGTTGGATCGACGATCGCGCCGCAATCGCGGCGATCCAGGGCGAACTCGAAAATCCGCGCATCTTCATCGCCGACGGACACCATCGCTACGAGACCGCGCTCGAATATCGGCGTCGCCGGCGCGCTGTCGAGGGCGATCCGGAGGGTGCGCGTCCCTACGACTACACGATGATGACGCTGGTCGCCGGCGACGACCCAGGCCTGGTGATCCTGCCGACGTATCGCGTCGCGCAGCGGCTTGACCCGGCGCGGATCGCGTCATTCGATAAGCGCGCGGCCGAGTGGTTCGCGATCGAAGAGTTTGAGCGCACGGACGCGATGCGCGCAGCGCTGTCCGGGGCGGGGCAGGGTGCGATCGCGGTCGCGCTCGGCGGCGAGCAGGTAAAGCTGCGCTTGCTCAGGCTGAGGGATTCGCGCGCGATGGCCGACGCGATGCCCGCGGCGCCGCCGGCGGTGCAGCGGCTCGACGTAAGCGTGTTGCACGCGCTGGTGCTGGAGCGGATCTTCGGAATTACGCCGGAGCAGGTCAAAGCCGGCGGCCTGATTGAATACACGATCGACGCGCCCGGCGCGCTTGCGACGCTGGGTTCAGGCAGCGCGAGAGGCGTTTTCCTGATGAACCCGCCAACCATCCGGGATGTCGAGGCGGTGAGCGACGCGGGTGCGGTGATGCCGGAGAAATCGACCTATTTCCATCCGAAGCTGCTGACCGGCCTCGTGCTCAACCCGCTCGATGGCGTCGCGTCAGAAAAGGGCTGAAGCCAAAGGGCCGAGATGATGACCGGACCGGCGCGGCTGGTGCTCGTGCGCCATGGCGAGACCGTCGGCAACTCGAGCATCCGCTACTACGGCCGTACCGACGTGGCGCTGTCCGAGCTTGGCCGGCGTCAGATGAATGCCGCGGGCGAATGGCTCGCGGCGCGCGACGGCGCGCGCGGATTCGCCCCGGTATTCTCGAGCCCGCTCGTGCGCGCGGCAGAAGGCGCTCGGATCATCGCGGGCGAGAATGCGCGCGCCCTGGTCATCGACGAATTCGTCGAGGTTGATTTCGGCCTGTTCGAAGGCCTCACGGCGGAGGAGATAGCCGAGCGTTATCCTGAAGAGTTCCGGCGATGGAACGCCGACCGGCTCGCGGCCGACTTCGTCTATCCCGAAGGCGAGAGCAGGGCGGACTTTGAGAAGCGCGTCAAGTGCGGAACCACGCGGATGCTCTCGGTGTGGCAGGACGCGCGCGCGGGCGGCGCCGCGGCCTCGGCTGCGCTGCTGGTCGCGCATCGCGGCGTGATTCGCGCAATAGTGCGGCATCTGACGGGCGTGCTCGAACCGCGCATCGATCTCGGCTCGATTCATATCCTCGAACAGGAGATGGACGAGGAAGACGTGCGCGTCGCGCGATGGCGTCCGATCGTGCTGGATTTTACCAAGCACCTGGAAGTTTGCAGTAGAGCGACCGATTAGGCCGTCGGCTTCGCCGTCGCGCCGCGAGCGGCGCGCTATATGAAATGGCTCACCAGGTTGCGATGGAGCGATTCGAGATGTTTTGCGAAATCCGGGCCGCCCTCGATGGCAAATACCGCCGTGTCGATCCCGGCATCGACGTATTGCGCCAGCCGCTCGCGGCATCGCTGCGGACTGCCCGCCAACGCCAGCCCGTCGATCATCGCCTCGCTCACCATCTCGGGCCGGACTTCGCCACAGGCGTGGCTCTGCCGAATCAGGCTCACGTCCTTCGCGGTGAGTCCGAAGTTGGTGAAGATCGGCAGGTGCGGCTGGGCGGAGAACCATCCAAGGACCAGCGCCAAAAACGGCTTGATCGCCTCGCGCACCGCGCGGTCGTCGTCGCCCACCGCCGTGAAGATGAAAGAAGAGAAGCAAAAGTCAGAGAGGCTCCGGCCCGCGCGCCGGGCGCCGACGCGGATTCGTTCGATCGCCGGCCCAATCGCCTCCGGTCCGACGCCGAACGGGAACCAGCCGTCCGCGACCTCGCCAGCAAGCTCGATCGTCCGCGGCGCGGTCGCGCCGAGGTAGATCGGCACGTTGGGTCGCAGCGGCCGCAGGTTGAAGCGGATGCCGGCGGTGGCGGTGAACGCGTCGCCGCGATGCTCCAACTGCTTGCCCGCGAAGAGCCCGCGGATGATCGCGACCGCGTCCCGCAGCGCCGCGACCGGCTTGTCGTACCGGATGCCCATCTGTTCCTGGATCCAGAGCTTGATGCTCGCGCCGAGGCCGAGGATCGCGCGGCCTTCCGAGAGCTGATCGAGGGCCGCAAGCTCCATCGCGAGCAGCACCGGATGGCGCGTGAAGGGATTGACGACGCCGGTGCCTATCTTGATCTTGCTGGTTGCTGCCGCTATCGCGGCGCAGGAACTGAACGCCCCCGGAAACACGTAATCCTCCGGGACCCAGAAGCTGTCAAAGCCCATCCGCTCGGCAGCTTGCGCCTGGGTTACGTAATCGCGCGCGTCGGTATTTTCGACTATCAGGCCAATCTCTTTGAGCTTAGGCATGGGTGCTCCGGCGTTCGGAAGCGGTTTAGCACACTGAAGTGTATTCGGCGCCCGGAATAAGACTGCTCACAGAAGCGCTGCGCTGAGTCAACGACGATCGCGCGTGCTTCAGAAATGCTCGGGCTCGCTCGCGCGGCGGTTGTCGCGTTCGAGCTGCACTGTCATGTGCTGGATGTTGAACTTACGCTGCAGCATCGCCGACATCTCCGCGAGCACGCGATCCTGGTCGGCTTCGCGTTTCACGACCGCATGCGCCGAAAGCGCGAACTGGCGGCTCGCCAGGCACCATACGTGAAGATCGTGTACTTCCTCGGTGTCGCGCACCGCAAGCATGTCGTTGCGCAACTCTTCGAGGTCGATATGTGCCGGCACCGATTCCATCAGGATGTCCACGCCTTCGCGTACCAGTCCCCAGGAGCTGTAGAGCACCAGCGCGCCGATCAGCAGGCTCACCAGCGCATCCGCCTGACGCCATCCGAAGAAGAGGACCAGCGCGCCCGCAACCATCACGCCGAAGGTGCCGATCAGGTCCGAGATCACGTGGACGAACACTGCCCGCACGGCTATCCCGGGCCGTCTGCCTTCGGATATGGCCGCGTGCGTCATCCAGGCCGAGAAGCCGTTGACGCCGAGGCCGAGCGTCGCGATCGCGATTACGGCCAGCCCTGCCACCGGCTGCGGAGCGCGCAGACGCTTCGCAGCCTCGAACCAGATGAAAATCACCAGCAGCCACAGGAAAAGCCCGTTGGCCAGCGCGCCCAGGATTTCCGCGCGCAGGTAGCCGAAGGTCTTGGCGCCGCTCGCCGGGCGGGTCGAGATCCATAGCGTCAGCAGCGCGAGGCAGAGCGCCGCGATGTCGGTCAGCAGATGGACCGCGTCGGAAATCAGCGCGAGGCTGCCCGCGAAGTAACCGCCGATGAATTCGGCGGCGCAATAGGACGCTGTGACCGCGAGGACGATCAGCAGACGGTTTCGATCCGCCGCGACCCCGTGCTGGATTTCATGCAGCTCCACGGAACTCGCACGAGCGCGGGCCACCGCTGAACGAACCCGCCGCGGGCCGCGCGCTGATTACTACAGCGGCCGCCCCGCTTCGAGGATCCGGCCCCGCTTCAATCATAACGGATGAGCGAGACGCACGGGACCGGCGCGAGACGCTGGCGGCCGCCGAGCGCGCCGAGTTCGATCACGAAGGCGCAGGTTACCACGGCGGCCTGGAGTTTCTGCGCCAGACGCACCGTGGCTTCGGCGGTGCCGCCGGTCGCCAGCAGATCGTCGACGATGAGGACACGCGCGCCGCGCACCAGGGAGTCTTCGTGGACCTCGAGGCCGGCGCTGCCGTACTCGAGGTCGTAGGTTTCGCCTATGGTGTGAAAGGGCAGCTTGCCCGGCTTGCGCGCGATCGTCAGTCCGACGCCGAGCCGATAGGCGACCGGCGCGCCGACGATGAAGCCGCGCGACTCGATTCCCAGCACCGTGTCCACCTTGCCCAGGAACGGCTCGGCCATCATATCGACCAGCGTGGCGAAGGCGCGCGCGTTGCCGATAAGCGGAGTGATGTCGCGGAACAGGATTCCCGGCTTGGGAAAGTCCGGGACGTCACGCACGAGTGCTCTCAGTTCGTTCAATTCCATCATCGATTTGTTCGCGATCCTGACGTGTAACTGGACCGCATATCTCCCCCGCGGTTGCGGCTAAGATACTAGGAGGGGCCGTTGCGGGCAAAGCTTACGCCCGGGGACGGACCGGGCGGCGCAAGGTAGCTCAGCGGATTGTACGCGCGATTGTCGTAGCGCACTTCGAAATGGAGATTCGGACCAGTGGTCCGTCCGCTGGTGCCGACCTCCGCGATGTTCTGGCCGCGCGCGACCTCCGTCCCCTCACTCACCAGGACGCGCGAATTGTGGCCGTACACCGTCACGTAATTGTCAGAGTGCCGGATGATGACCGTATTGCCGTAGCCGTTAAGCTTTCCAACGAAGGCCACCACGCCGGAGTCGGCCGCATGCACCGGAGTGCCGACCGGCGCGGCGATATCGACACCGTCATGCATCGTCCCGTGGCGCATCCCGAAGCCCGAAGTCAGTTCGCCGGACCATAGCGGCCACGCGAACTGGCGCGAGGCGCGCGGCACGTTCCATATCTCACTCAAGCCGCTTTGGGCGCCGCCGAGCGAGGCGTAAGAGTACGCACCGGGAATCAACAGGCTTTGTCCAACCCGGAGGTCGCGCGAGTCGCTCAGATGGTTGGCCTCGAGCAGGCTTTGCACGCTCACGTGGTACGCGTGCGCGATGTGATACACGGTCTCGCCGGGACGCACGACGTGCTGGACCGGACGCGAGCTGCTGTACGCGACCGGCGGGTAGCTTGCCGGGCGGGAGGAGGAGCATCCCGTGACCGCGACTGCCGTCGCGACGGTCGCGATGAATGCGGCCACGCCGGACGCGAACGCTGCTGCTATCGCACGCGACACGTTTACGGTCGCGCTCGCCGGCTCATCGGCTTCGCCGCTTGGACTTGTGCCTGCTGCCGCCACCATTCAACCGCCACCGCTCCCCGGTCCATACCCTGCGCACTGGCCCTGCGAACTGGGCGCCTCTGCGAGCTATCTGGCGCCGCGTCGCCGCTCGTCAACCGCGCGCCGCGTGCGCGTCGCTCGGTCGGCTTCTTGACCCGCCATACGCGCCGGCCCTGCTGCGGATCACGGCATCCCGAATCCGTAGCGCCCGGTCATCTTCACGAATCGGCATTCGCCGAAATATTCTTCGCTCCAGGACTGTCCGCGGCGGCTGATGTGCACGAGGGTTTGCAGGTCGGCTTCGCCAATCGGCGCGATCAACCGTCCGTCGGGCTTTAGCTGTTCGAGCAGCGGACGGGCGATCCCGGGCATCGCGGCGGTCACGACGATCGCGTCGAACGGAGCTTGCTCCGGCCATCCCTCCGAGCCGTCGCGGCAGCAGAGATGAACGTTGGCAAACCCGAGCGCCTCGAGCCTGGCGTGCGCCAGCTCATACAATGCCGGCAGAGATTCGATCGAATAGACCTCGGCAGCCAGGCGCGCGAGCACCGCGGCGCCATAGCCGGAGCCGGTGCCAACCTCGAGCACACGCTCGCCGCCGCCAAGCCGCGCGACCTCGCACATCAGGGCAACCATGTAGGGTTGGGAGATCGTCTGCTCCGCGCCGATTGGCAACGGCTCGTCGTCGTAGGCTTGCGCGGCGTATTGGGTCGGGATGAAGCGATCGCGCTCGACCATGCGCATCGCGGCGAGCACCCGGGGGTCGCAAATGCCGCGGCGCTCGAGTTGCTCGACCACCATCCGTTCGCGCGCTTGCGCCAGGTCGTTCATCTTCAGCCCGTTCCCCGCTCCTTCGGGCGCGTCGCCATCCGTGCCGAGATTATAGCTTTCGCTGATACCTCGTTGTAGGCCACCTTACGGGGGCGGCCGCCGCATCGGAACGGCCCGCGCCGGTGGCAAATACGATGGCGCTGTATTAAAGCTGGTTTTGCACGGGCGGACCGGTCGGGGGAACTGTGGTTCCGCATCGGACGCCACGAACACAACGAAATACAACCTGGAGAAGGCCGCGATGGCAGACAAGGAATGGACCGAAGAGAAGGTCCGCGTCGGTAATACCGAACTGGTGATCGTCAAGGGCGGCAAGGGCAAGCCCCTGCTGCTCCTGCATGGCGAACTGGGATGGCCGGGATGGACGCCGTGGAACTCGGCGCTGGCCCAGGAGCGCACGCTGCTGGCGCCGATTCATCCGGGATTCGGAAAGACCGCGATGGCCGACTGGATCACCAGCATCCGCGACCTCGCCGGCTTCTACCAGCGCTACGTGCGCGAGCAGAAGCTGGGGCCGGTTGACGTGCTCGGCCATTCGCTCGGCGGATGGATCGCGGCCGAAATGGCAGCCGCCAACTCCGCTCAATTCAGCAAAATGATCCTGGTAGCGCCGACCGGCGTGCGTCCGCCGCAGGGCGAGATCATGGACCTGTTCACGGTGACAGCGCGGGCCTATCTGACTCGCGGAGCGCACGATCCCCAGAAGCCGGATTTCACGAAACTGTTCGGCGGCGAGCAGACGCCTGAGCAGTACGAAGCGTGGGAAGAGGCGCGCGCGGAGACCGCGCGCCTGGCCTGGGCGCCGTACATGTTCAATCCGAGTCTGCCGCATCTGCTCGAGGGAATCGACGGATTGCCGACGCTGCTCCTGTGGGGCAAGCAGGATCAGGTGGTGCCGCTCAGCGCGGCCGAGGTCTATCAGCGTTCGATCAAGGGCGCGAAGGTCGTCACTATCGACAATTGCGGACACTATCCGGGAGCCGAGCAGCCGGCCGAATTTTTGAAGCAGGTGCGCGCCTTTCTGGGCTGAGGCCCCGGAGAAGCTCGAAATGCACATAATGTGGTTCACCGAACGGGCCTATCATTACGTGCCCGAGGATGAAGTGCTGAAGCTGCGCAGCTTCTTCGGTGTGCCCAACCGGTTCTTCGACCCGCAAAAGGGCGCGCAGCTTCTTAACCAGTATCTCGACGAGAAAATCTATTCCGACGAACTCGGCACTTTCGATGGCGTGATGCTCAACGAGCATCACGGCACCCCTTTCTGCATGGGGGCGGTGATGGACGTCGAGGCGGCCGTGCTCGCGCGCTGCACGAAGAAGGTCAGGATCGTACTGCTCGGCAATCCGCTGCCGGTCGCCGCCAACCCGGTGCGCCTCGCCGAGGAGCTGGCCATGATCGACATGATTTCGGGCGGGCGGCTGGTGCCCGGATGGGTCCGCGGCGCGGGCAGCGAACAACTCGCCAACAACGCCAATCCGGCCTACAACCGCGAATACTTCAACGAGGCGCACGACCTCGTGATCGCGGCATGGACGCGTCCGGGTCCGTTCCGATGGGAGGGCAAGCACTTTCATTTCCGCTTCGTGAATCCGTGGGTGCTGCCGATGCAGAAACCCCATCCGCCAATCTGGATCCCCGGCCTCATCAGCCCGGA
This sequence comes from Candidatus Binataceae bacterium, assembly GCA_035500095.1. NCBI lineage: Bacteria > Candidatus Binatota > Binatia (SeqCode) > Binatales (SeqCode) > Binataceae (SeqCode) > Binataceae bacterium (SeqCode). The sequence continues at coordinate 2,775 of DATJXN010000046.1, read as the reverse complement.
GACGGTGCGATGGTGCGCGGAACACAGATACCCGTACGTCGCGCTGGCCACGATGCTCGAGCCGACACTCGAGATGTGGCGCATGTACACCGACCGTGCGGCGGAGATGGGTTATCAGGCGGGGACAGAGAATTTCGGCTATCTGCAACCGATCTTCGTGCACGAAACCGAAGAGAAGGCCGACGAGATGGGCCGCCACTTCCTCTTCGGCGGCGGCTTCTCGCACTTCGCGCGGCCGGAGTGGATGTTTCCGCCGGGCTACAACTCCCGAGCTGCGACCAGGCGTCTCTCCACCCTCTACGCCAACCCCAACACGCCGGGGCTTTCGTTCGTTTCGCAGGACCATACGGAGGATTTGACCGCGCTGCGCCAGACGATCCATGAGGCTTACGACGGGTCGAAAGACAGTCTGCAAATTATCGTCGGGACGCCAAGGACCGTGATCCCCAAGCTCAGGAAGGTGCTGTCGGTGCTGCGGCCGGGAATCTTTTCGTTCTGGCTCGACGGCCCGGCGCCGGCCAGCGATCGGATGACCTGTCTGCGGTTGCTCGGCACCGAGGTCATCCCGCAGATGCGCGAAATTGGCAAGGAATTGGGCCTCTTCGGCCCGTTCGAGCGCACGCCAGGAGCGAGGCCGCTCGGTCCGACGGGCAAGCCGGAATATATCGGCTCGATGGAGGCGTTGGGAGCATAGTATTCAATCGCGGCGAACGGCGGAATGATGGCCGCGCCCGCGCTTGAAGTAGATATACAGTCAGGAAATGCAGGGGGCAGTAGAGCTCACAAAGCGGAAACGGAGGGCTTCATATGCACATAATGTATTTCACTGAACGGCCGTACCTCGACGTTCCCGAAGACGAGGTTCTGAAGATCCAGAGCTTCTTCGGGGTTCCTAACCGCTTCTTCGACCCGGCCAAGGGCGCGAAGCTGCTCAACGAATACCTCGACGACAAGGTCATCGCCGAGGAGCTTGGCTTTGACGGAGTGATGCTCAACGAGCATCACGGCACGCCCTTCTGCATGGGCGCGGTGATGGACATGGAAGCCTCGATCCTCGCCCGCATCACCAAGAAGGTGCGTATCGTGCTCCTCGGCAATCCGCTGCCGGTGGTCGCGAACCCGCTGCGCCTGGCCGAAGAGCTGGCGATGATCGATATGATTTCGGGCGGACGGCTGGTCACCGGATGGGTGCGCGGCGCGGGCAGCGAGCAGCTCGCCAACAACGCCAACCCGGCGTACAACCGCGAATACTTCAATGAGGCGCACGACCTCGTGATCGCGGCGTGGACGCGCCCGGGTCCGTTCCGATGGGAGGGCAAGCACTTCCACTACCGCTTCGTGAATCCGTGGGTGCTGCCGATCCAGAAGCCTCGTCCGCCGATCTGGATTCCCGGGCTGGTGAGCCCCGAGACGCTTTTGTGGTGCGCCAAGCACCGGTATCCGTACCTGGCGCTCGCGACCTACCTCGAACCGACGGTCGAGATGTGGAACCTGTACACGCAGGCGGCGGCTAAGGAGGGCTACCAGGCCGGTACCGAGAATTTCGGCTACCTGCAGAAGGTCTTCCTCGCCGAGACTGAGGAGAAGGCGCAGGAACTGGGCAAGATGGATCTTTACGGAGGCGGACTGACGCATTTCGCGCGCGGCGAGTGGATGTTCCCGCCGGGATATAACTCGAAAGAGGCGACGCGGCGGATGGCGCGCCAGTTCAGCGATCCGAACAATCCCAACGGCCCCGCGCTGTTCCAATCGCTCGAGGGCGAAGTCGATGTCGAGGGCCTGCGCAAGGCGATTTACGCCGGATACGAGAGTGCGCAGAAGAACAACCAGATCATTGTCGGCACGCCCAAGACCGTGATTCCCAAGCTCAAGCACATTCTCGACGTGCTGCGGCCCGGAATCTTTGCGTTCTGGCAGAACGACGGGCCGATCCCGACTGAGGCGCGCCGCACCAGCATGAGGCTGATCGCCGAAGAGGTGATTCCACCGCTGCGCGAGCATGCCAGGATGCTCGGCCTGAAGGATCCGTTCGAGCGCAGCCCCGGATCCGTGCCGCTCGGCGCTTCGGGCAAGCCCGAGCCAGTGGCGCATGCGGAGGCGCTGGCCGCGACGGCCTAGGCATTCGACGCCGCGCGCGACCAGCTGCGCGGGGCGGGGATTGCTGACGGGTTGGCGCGGCGCGCGCTCCGTGCAGAGCGCGCGCCGCTGCCCGCCTATTAAAAGCGGCACCAGCCGCCTCTGCGCGCATCCCCGGGATCTTCTATGCTCTGGCTGTCCGAACGAGTCGGTCGGAATTGCCGATTAGCGCCAGTCAGAATTCCTTGGAGGCTAATGTCTCTTCGGGGTGCGCTGGCGAGCAGTCCGGGGTCCTAATTTCTTAAGCAGAACCTCCGCATCGAGCAATTCAAGGTCTGAGGCTACGACGTCCTGCGCGATGCGCGCTTTCTTTGCATAAAAGGCTTCATATCTCCCCTTTTGCACAAGGGCACGAGGGTGCTCACCTCACGTAGGGACCGTTACAATCGGGCACTTGCAACGTTTTATTGCGTCAAGCGGAGAAGAATTTTTGATGCGATCACGTTGAAGACAGAATCCAGCTGGGCAGAGGTAGGCGCAAACACGGCCTCTCCCACTGGCTGGCTGGCATTGTATGTTGAACTGGCGGGATCATTAGCGACCTGCTGAAGAAATGATTTGTTGATCGCACTGCCCAAGCCAATCGAGTATACGATAATATTCTGAGAGCGCAGGTTGTTGGCCAGCTGAACCGTACGA
>DATJXN010000045.1 GCA_035500095.1 Candidatus Binataceae bacterium | reverse complement strand
CGTCGAAAGGTAGAGATCGAACATCGGACCGAAAATCGTGTCGGGGACATTGTCGCCCGCGTGCACCTTGATCGTTACGCCCTGGGCGACCAGCGCCGCGCGCTCATGGCGTACGGCGTAGCGGCGTTTGCTCTTGAGCGCTCCGAGGTAGTCGTCGAAGGTGGCGAAGCCGGCGTTGCGCCAGTGGTACTGGTAGCCGAGGCGCTCGAGAAATCCAAGTTCGCGGAGCGCCGCCGCCTCGTCGGGGAGGCAGAAGTTGACGTGCACGGAGGAGAGCTTGTTGTCCGCGCAAAGCTGGGTGAGCGCGCGCCCCAGCGCCGCGACCATCGGCGCCCGCGCCACGCCGGGCGCGGAGAGAAAGCGCCGCCCGCCGTGTGGTGTGAATGGCACGCCGGCCAAGAGCTTGGGATAATAGCGGATACCGCTGCGCTCGGCCGCGTCAGCCCATCCCTGGTCGAACACGAACTCGCCCATGCTGTGGCTCTTGAGATAAAGCGGGCAGGCTGCGATCAGTTTTTTGCCGCGATGGATCGTAAGATGGCACGGCGCCCATCCGCTGGCCCGTGCCGCGCTCCTGGAGTTTTCCATCGCGAAGAGCCAGTCCCAATCGACGAAAGGGCTGTCGTCTTCCGCGAGCAGCGCGTTCCAATCCTCGCGCGCGATGCGATCGATTCCTTCGACGACGGAGACTTCGATCGTCGTGGTTTTCCCGTCCGCGTCGCGCGCCACCGCGTCCTTGTTGTCGTGCCGTGCCATCGCAGCTTATGGGCGAGCTTAGCCGTGCCGGACGCCGCCGCATAGGGGCCTTGGGGAGATGCTCACGGCAACGCTCCGGCTATGCTCCCAAGACCATGCGCCGATTTGCTATTCTAGTGGAACGATGAGCGGCGAACTTTTACGACGGGATGCACAGGCGCGCAGGCGCGACGGCGAGGGCGTCCGTGGCGGCCAGCCCGGCGACGGCGACACGGTCGTCGAACGGCGCACGCGGCCCGAGACTCGCACCAAAAAGCCGCAGATGTACAAGGTCATCCTGCTCAACGACGACTACACGCCGATGGAGTTCGTGGTCGAGATCCTGAAGGTGGTCTTTCACAAGGAGCATGCCGAAGCGACCCGGATCATGCTGCACGTGCATCAGAACGGGATGGGCGTGGCGGGCGTGTTTCCCTACGAGATCGCCGAGACCAAGGTGCGGACGGTGGACGAACTCGCGCGTCAGAGCGAATTTCCGCTGAAATGCGTCATGGAGAAGGCCTGAGGCGGCGCGTTGAATTTTGCCGCTCTGCGGCTTTGATGATTATTCTCATTTGATGGTTAACTTGGACAGTATGCCAAGCATAATCGACACCGGATGCAGCGGGTGCAAAGAGGAGTCGGGCGATGGCCTCGCCGGGCGTGATGCTTAGCCGCGAGTTGCAGGTCACGCTGCAGTTGGCGATGACCGAAGCGCAAAGCCGGCGCCATGAATACGTCTGCCTGGAGCACGTGCTGTACGCGATGCTCCATGATTTCACCACCAGCAACGTGCTCAAGCAGTGCGGCGCGAATATCGATTCGCTCCGCCGTAAGCTCCAGGGCTACCTCGACGACGGAGTCGAGCGGATGGGCCGCGGGGTCGAAGTCACGCCGCGCTACGCGACCGGCGTGCAGCGGGCGCTGCAGCGCGCGGCGGTGCACGCGCAATCGGCCGGGCGGCGCGAGATAAACGGCCCCGCGGTGCTGATCGCGATGTTCCAGGAGGCCGAGTCGTACGCGCTCTACTTCCTGCAGGAGGAGGGCGTCTCCCGCTTCGACGTGATCAATTTCATTTCCCACGGCGTCTCCAAGGTCGGCGCGGACGAGGACCGGCAGGTGCGCGGCGCCAACGAGGCAGAGGCCGACGGCGACGACGAGCACGAGGAGGCCGAGAACGAAGAGGACGAAGAGGGTCCGCCGAAGGTCTCTCCGGCGCGCGCGCTCAAGCGCTACGCGATAAACCTGGCTGAGCGCGCAGCCAAGGGCAAGATCGATCCGCTGATCGGGCGCAAGAACGAAATCGAGCGCGCCGTGCATATCCTGCTTCGCCGGCGCAAGAACAACCCGGTGTTCGTCGGCGAGGCCGGCGTCGGTAAGACCGCGCTCGCCGAAGGCCTGGCGCTCGCGATTCACGAGGGCCGCGTGCCCGAGGCGCTCAAGGGCGTCGAGATCTACGCGCTCGACATGGGCGCGCTGCTCGCGGGCACGCGTTTTCGCGGCGATTTCGAGCAGCGGCTCAAGGCCGTGATCAAGGCCGCGTCGGGCAATCCGAAAATCGTGCTCTTCATCGACGAGATTCACACCATCGTAGGCGCCGGGTCCGCGTCGGGCTCGACGATGGACGCGTCCAACCTGCTCAAACCGGCGCTCGCCTCCGGCGAGCTGCGCTGTATCGGTTCGACGACCTACCAGGAATACAAACGCTCGTTCGATCGCGACAAGGCGCTCGGACGGCGTTTTCAACGGATCGAGGTATCCGAACCGACCGTGGAAGAGGCGGTGCAGATTCTCAACGGGCTCAAGAGCTACTACGAAAAGCATCACAACGTCCGCTACACCGCGCCCGCGATCCGCGCGGCGGTCGATCTGTCGTCGCGCTATATCAACGACCGTTATCTGCCCGACAAGGCGATCGACGTGATGGACGAGGCCGGAGTTGCGGCGCGCTTGCGCGCGCCCGGCTCCGAGACGGTAACCGTGGGCGCCCGCGACTCGGAGCGGACCGTGGCGCGGATGGCGCGAATCCCGGAGCGCACCGTCTCCTCCAGCGACCGCTCGCGCCTGCAGAATCTCGAAGCCGAGCTCAAGCAGGCGGTCTTCGGACAGGACCCGGCGATCGAGGCGGTTGCGCGCGCGATCAAGCTCGCGCGCTCGGGCCTTGCGCATCCGGACCGTCCGGTGGGCGCGTTTCTGTTCGCCGGCCCGACCGGCGTCGGCAAGACCGAGGTCGCGCGCCAGCTCGCCAAGGTGATGGGCGTCGAGTTCCTGCGGTTCGACATGAGCGAATACATGGAGCGCCACACGGTCTCGCGTCTGATCGGCGCCCCCCCCGGATACGTCGGTTTCGACCAGGGCGGCCTTTTGACCGATGCGATCAACAAGAACCCGCATTGCGTGCTGCTGCTCGACGAGATCGAGAAGGCCCATCCCGACCTGTTCAGCATCCTGTTGCAGGTGATGGACCATGCGACGCTCACCGACAACAACGGACGCAAGGCCGATTTCCGCAACGTTATTATCGTAATGACCACCAACGCCGGCGCGCAGGAACTGGCGCGCACGATGATCGGGTTCGGCACCGGCATTGCGACCGGCAATCCGCGAAACGCGATCGACCGGATGTTCAGTCCGGAGTTCCGCAACCGCCTCTCCGCGATAATCGAGTTCGCGGGGCTCGGCCCCGAGATCATCGCCCGGGTGGTGGACAAGTTCATCGGCGAACTCGCCGAGCGGCTGGCGGCGCAGAAGGTGAAGCTCGAAGTCTCGGAAGCGGCGAGAAAATGGCTCGCGGAGAAGGGCTACGATCCGCGCTTCGGCGCGCGGCCGCTCGGACGGCTGATCGAAGCCGAGATTGCGCGCGCGCTGGCCGACCAGGTGCTGTTCGGCGCGCTCAGCAAGGGCGGCGTGGCGAAGGTCGACGTTGCCGGCGACAAGCTCGCGTACAACTTCGAGGCCAACGCCCCGAAGGCAGCCGCTCCCGCCGAGCGCGTAAGTTAGGAGCCTCGTCGGCTGACCGCGCGGGCGCGTCCGCTATGCGCCCTTCGCGATCACCGTGTCGTGCAGCCACTTTGCGTCGTCGCGGTCGGGATAATCGATAGTGTAGTGCAGGCCGCGCGACTCCTTGCGTGTCGCCGCCGAGCGCACGACCAGCTCAGCGACCTCGACCAGGTTGCGCAGCTCGATAAGATCCGAGTCGATCAGATGCTCCCAGTAATAGCCGTGGACCTCCTGCTTGATTAGCTGCAGGCGGCGCATCGCGCGCTCGAGCCGCTCGTCGCTCCGCACGATCCCGACGTAGTTCCACATCAATCGGCGAACCTCGTCCCAGCTCTGGGTTATCAGCACGCGCTCCTCGCTGCGGATCGCGCGCCCGGGGTTCCATCCGGGGAACTCGGGCGCACGCCGCTCTCCCGTATCGGCGATATCGTCATGCGCCGCGAGAGCAGCCCGCCGGCCCATCACCGCCGCCTCGAGCAGCGAGTTCGAGGCGAGCCGGTTCGCGCCGTGCAACCCCGTCATCGCGGTCTCGCCCGCCGCGTATAGCTGCGCAATCGAAGTGCGCGCGGTCAGGTCCGTCATCACTCCGCCGCACATGTAATGAGCCGCCGGAACGACGGGAATCGGCGCGCTGGTGAGGTCGAAACCAAAACTCAAGCATCGGTTGAAGATATTTGGAAAGCGCCCGTGCACGAAATCGGCCGGCCGATGGCTGATGTCGAGCAGCACGTAGTCGAGCCCGTGCCGCTTCATCTCGGAATCGATCGCCCGCGCCACGACGTCGCGCGGCGCGAGTTCGGCGTCGAGATGGTAGCGCTTCATGAAGGGCGTGCCGTCGGGCAGCCGCAGGATCGCGCCTTCGCCGCGCAGCGCCTCCGAGATGAGGAACGACTTGGCGGCCGGATGATAGAGGCAGGTCGGATGGAACTGGATGAATTCCATGTTGGCGACGGGCGCGCCCGCCCGATAGGCCATCGCGACGCCGTCGCCCGACGCGATGTCGGGGTTGGTCGTGTAGAGGTACACCTTGCCGGCGCCGCCGGTTGCGAGCAGCGTCGCGCGCGCTACGAACTTGTCCACCGCGCCACTTGCGCGGTCGAGGACGTACGCGCCCCAGCATCGCGCGCCGCCGCGAGCGGCGCCGGTGTCCGTCGCGCCCGGCTCGATCAGCAGGTTGACCGCGATCTTGTTCTCGAGCACGCGGATATTGCGCCGGGCGGCCGCCACCTCGCCGAGCGCGCGCATGATCTCGCGCCCCGTGAGGTCCTGCGCGTGGAGCACGCGGCGATGGCTGTGGCCGCCTTCGCGGCCGAGGTCATATTCGTCCTCGCCGCCCTCCTCGACGCGGGTGAAGCGCGTGCCGAGCGCGATAAGCTCGCGCACGGCCTCGGGGCCGTCGCGCACGATCGTCTCGACGGCGCGCCGGTTGCAGAGCCCGGCGCCGGCGCGCAGGGTGTCGTCGACGTGCGACTCGAAAGAGTCGTCCACGCTCCAGACGCTCGCGATTCCGCCCTGCGCGTAGGCGGTGTTGGCTTCGCCGCTCGCGGCCTTGGTCAACACCGTGACGGTGCCGGTCTCGGCCGCCTTGATCGCGAAGGTGAGTCCCGCGATACCGCCGCCGATAACCAGGTAGTCGCTCGCGAACGCGGCGCCTTGCCGCGCGCTCATCGCGTTGGCCCGGCGGCGGTGTTGGCGTCCAGTCCGCGCGCTACGGAGGCGGCGCGCGGCGCGACGACGCCGCGCTGCAGTGTCGATTCGGTCGTTTCAAACAGTCGCATGTGAAACAGGCGCATGCGAAACAGGCTCATGATCGACCGTATGCGCGCCCGGCGCGGCCCGTCAAGGCGAAGCGCCGTCGTCCGTGTCGTCGCAGCAGGAACCAGGGAGTCTCCGTGCAGGTTTTGCCAATGGGAAGGGGCGGGACAAGAAACCCTACGGTAAATTCTGAGGGAAATTCTGCGGCCGCCTGACGCGACGCTTCTGCACGCTTGATTGCTCTACTTGGAGGATTGCCATATCCTTGATGTGGGGAAGGCTCGCAGCGAGGCGTCGAGGGAGAGCGCGGCAGGCAGAAAAGGAGACCTCGAAACCGCGTCATGGAGCTGACCGCACCGAATCTGCTGACCCTGATGCGCATCGCGCTGGTGCCGGTGCTGGTGTGGCTGCTGATGTATCCGGCGCCGGGGCCCTCTGCGATGGCGGCCGGTGTGTTCTTCGTCGCGACGCTCAGCGACTTCTTCGACGGTTATATCGCGCGCAGCTACGGCTCGGGCACCACGCTCGGCAAGTTTCTCGATCCGCTCGCAGACAAGCTGGTGATCTCGTCCGCGCTCATCATGCTCGCAGCGATGCCGCGGTTTCCGCGCGTGCCGGCCTGGATGGTGGTCGTGCTTGTGACGCGGGAGATCGCAGTCACGGGGCTCCGCGCGATGGCTGCGGCAGAGGGGCAGGTGATGGCGGCCGAGGAGTTGGGCAAGTACAAGATGGTGCTGCAGTCGATGGCGATCCAGGGGCTGCTCATCAATTACGTCTATTTCCACGTGGACTTTTTCGCCGCCGGGATGTTCCTTTTGTGGATCGCGACGGCGGTGACCGTGTGGTCGGGCGTGGACTATTATCTTAAGGCGCGGGCGGTGCTGCGGCCGCGGATCGCGCCGGCGGCGCGGCGCGCCGCGGTTTGACAAGGCGCGAACGGACTTATAAACCCATCTATCCGGCCGCGCGCCGACCGCGCGAGGACAGATAAACGCCTGGGGGCGGGTGTAGCTCAGTTGGTAGAGCGTGTGCTTGCCAAGCACAAGGTCGTCGGTTCGAAACCGATCACCCGCTCCAATTAATCCCACACGGAGAGAAGGACTTAACCGACCTAAGCGCACGTACGATTCTAGGCGCGCTCAAGCTGGTGCCGATTCTGGTGCCGATCTCGGTCTTCGCTCACGTTTGCCCTCGAGTAAACTGGCGTCTGCTGTTTTCGGTGCGGCCTGCGAGATAGCTGTTGGTTTCGGTCGCGTATTTCGACACGTCAGCCTGGAACCATCTTTACAACGGCGCGGTGCTCCAACGCTCCGGGTGGCAAGCTGTCGCGACACCTGGCGATCTCTCACACCTGCGTGCAGCCGTAGCGGACCGCACAATATCGATCCCCGTCAGTGT
>DATJXN010000044.1 GCA_035500095.1 Candidatus Binataceae bacterium | reverse complement strand
GCGGCCTCGCGCAGGCGCTCGACAAGGTATCCCCCGAGATGCGCGGCTACAAGAATCAGCTTCCGATCCGGGACGCGCTGCTCGCGTACCTGGACCGCATCAGCGGCTGAGTACCGCGGTCTCTCAACGCGGCGGCGCGGCGGCCGGCGGCGCCATCTCGCCGGATTCATTCGCGCCTGCCGGACGCTCGCCCATCACGCCGGTCAGATAAAGGAACACCGTCCAAAGGCTCCGCGACCACGGGAAGGTCGCGAACAGGCTTAGCATCACCGCGACCGAGATGATCGCGATTTCCGCGATCTGCGCAAGCGCGGTGAAAGCTTCGAGCGCCGCCCATACCGCGATCGCGAGGGCGGTCGCGCAAGCCCAATCGACCACGAACGCGCCGAGCCATTCGCCGCGGTCAACCCAGAAGGCCGCGCCGCACTCGGCGCATCGCGGATTCATCCTGAAATAGGAGGCGAAGATCGCGCCGCGGCCGCATCGCGGACAGCGCCGCGCAAACGCCCGTCGAAGCAGCGTCCATCCCGGCACGCGCGGCTCCACGTCGCCCGCGGCGGCACGTTCCTCCGCCGCCTGCGCGCCGTCTTCGCTCGCCATCGCCAGGGCAAGGATGACGCCGAGCCCCGCCATGATCGCGATGACCACGAGCGCCGCAGCCATCGCGAATATCATCTCGAACCGGCTCATCGCCGGACCCGCCCGCCTGGCATGCCTGCTTCGCCTCGGTCCATATCTTATCGCACGGCGCGGGTGATGCTATCCATGAGCGATGGCTGCGCGGCTTCACCAGTTCTACGCGATCGCTTTCGAAGAAAATCTGACTCTCAGGCAGCTTGCGCCGGTCTTTCCGCAGGCCAAAATCTCCGCGCACGAACTCTATGCGCCGCTCGAGCCCGAAGGCGGCATCTACGCCTTCCCGTTCGGTGCGGTGGTCGCTTACGACATTGCGGCCGAACGGCGCGAGGCCGAACTGACGCGGCTCTTCACGACGGGGCCGAAGCTGACCGCGCAAGTTATCCGCGAAGACTACTCGGTGCTCGAGGACCCGGGCTTTTCCACCGGCATCGTCGAGGGCGTGCTCAGGGTCGATCGGCTGACGCCGGCGCGCGCGGGCATCGTTTCGCTGATCGTGGCGCAGAGCGCGGCGATGGAATACTACGAGCGAATCGTTGACCGGCTTTCCGTCCGCACGGCGAGTTTCGTCGAACAGCTCGAGCGGCGCGGAACGGTGCCGATGCGCACGCGCGGGCTGTATCGCTTCATCGGCGAGGCGATTTCGACCCGCAGCGAGGTGCTGCAGGTGCTGCACCTGCTCGACAAGCCCGAGGCGGCCTGGGAGGACCCCGAGATGGATCGCATCTACGGCGACCTGCGGGCGGAGTTCGACCTGGTGGACCGCTACCGGGCGCTGGAGCTCAAGCTGCGCGCGGTGCAGGAGGCGCTGGAGCTGCTCGCGGAAGTCGCGCAGGACCGGCGCGTGCTCTTGCTCGAGACGATCGTGGTCATCCTGATCCTGATCGAGGTCGTAATGCCGATCATGATCGAGGTCGTGATGCCGCGCTTCGGCCATCGATGATCGCCGTCTGGCATTTTTTCCCTATTTGTGAGAGATGCGACTGTTCGAGAACCGGCGCCCGCTGAGGCGCCGAATCCCAGCGAGGTGCGCTCATGCCGACCGCCACGAAAAATCCGCGATTGCGCTTCGGGCTGTGGGTCGATTTCCGCAACCCGCCGCAATGGCGCCGCCCCTACAAGAAACTCTACGCCGAAACCCTCGATATGGTCGCCTACGGCGAAAGCGTCGGCTACGACGACGTCTGGCTAAGCGAGCATCACTTCGTCGATGACGGCTACTCGCCGGCGCAGATGCCGATCGCGGCAGCGGTCGCGATGAAGACGAAAAAAATCAGGATCGGCACCTCGGTCGTGCTGCTCCCGATGTACGATCCGGTGCGCCTAGCGGAAGACGGCGCCACCGTGGACATCCTGTCCGGCGGCCGTTTCGAGCTCGGCGCCGGGCTGGGCTACCGCGCCGGCGAGTTCGAGGGGCTGGGGCTCAAGTACAAGGAACGCGCGGCACGGATGAACGAGGCGCTCGAGATCATCCGGCGGCTGTGGGATGGCGAGACGCTGACTTTTCACGGCAAGCATTTCCATCTCGAGGGCGCGCGCTGCACGCCCGAGCCGGTGCAGAAGCCGCGGCCGCCGATCTGGGTCGGCGGTTTCGCCGCGGGCGCGACGCGGCGCGCGGCGCGCTATGGCGACGGCTATATCGCGATCAACGAAGTGCGGCCGGCCTACGACAATTACGCGGCCGAGCTGCGCGCGCTGGGCAAAGACCCGGCCAAGGCGCACGTGATCGCGGGGCACGTCTGGCTGGTGGCGGCGAAGGATCCGGACAAGACGTGGACCGAGCTCGCGCCGCACGTGCTCTACCAGATCAACCTCTACGCCAAATGGATGGGCGATTCCGGGCAGGACTTCTTTCCGCGCATGGAAACGGTCGAAGACCTGCGCAAGAGCGGCCTGCTGAACGTGGTCACGCCGGAGCGGGCGGTCGAGATGATCCGCGACTACGCGACGCGCATCCCGATCGAGCGCTACTACACCTGGACGCTGCCGCCGGGCTATCCGCCGAAAAAGATGTACGAGCATCTCGAGCTGTTCGCGAGCAAGGTTATGCCGCATTTTCGCGGCTGAGCGCCTAGGCGGCGCGCCGCGTGCGCCGATGGAGCGCGGCGCGAATGGCGCTCGCGAGTTGTTCGCGCTGGCCGGTGCGCGCGATGCACTTCAGCAGGTTCAGGACCCGCTGCGGGTCGCCGAGGTCGCTCCATTCAAGATCGCTTACCGCGAGCACCGCCAGCGCTTCGGGCGAACGGGCGAGCACGCGCTGCGAAAACTCCATCCGCGGCAGATCGCTATAGAGCGATTCGACCGTCTGCGCCTCGAACATCGTGCCGAGCACGGGCTTGATGCTGTTAAAGGCGGCATGCAATCGGGGCAGCGTTTTCAGAATCAGGCCGAGCAGTGCCGGGACCCTCGCCACCAGGATGAAGCTGTTGCGGTACGCGCCGGCGTTCCAGATCGCGCGCGTGGTCTCGGCCGGCGGCTTCTCCCAGAAGCGGCGCACTTCATACAGGCCCGCGGCGTCGTCGAGTATCGGCGCGCCCAGCTCGAACCATCCGTAGCCCGCCTCGGGCCGCGGCGCCGCCACCCCCAGCGCCACAGTCAAATCCCGGAATTCGGAAACCATCGCGAAGGCGCGCTCGACGCTGCGCATCACGGCGACGTCGTCGCTGAACCAGTGGTCCGAGGGAAAAAGCGCAACGGACGCCGCCGGATCCATTTCGGCCAGGCGGAAAGCAGCGTACGCGATCGCCGCCGCGGTCCCGCGGTTGTCGGGCTGGATCACCAGATTGCCACGGAGATTGCGTCCGGAATCGAGCTCTGAAAGCTCCGCCATCAGCGGCGAAAAAAACCGCTGGTGGACGCGGGTCACGACGGTGAACGTGCGCGCGGGATCGATCGCCAGCGCGACCCGGCGCAGCGTCAGTTGCAGCAGAGTCTCGCGGTCCAGCAGCGGGCAGAACTGCTTGGGGACGTCGTGGCCAAGGCGGCGGGTCAGCCTGCGCAGCCGTTTGCCCTCGCCTCCGGCGAGCACGATCGCCCATCGATTTTGTACCAACGCGTCCAGCGCCTTTCACTCTCGCCCGTGTACCGTCGGGTAAGGCGCTAGCGCCTCGCAGTTACGCTGTGATGAAGGAGTGATTAATTTGTCTTGACGGATCGCCGGGCTCTAGTAGCGGGGCAGCAGCGCAATCGCGCGCGTCAGCAGGTCGCGCGGGCTGAAGGGCTTGGTAACGTAGTCGTCGGCGCCCATAGCCAATCCCAGCGCTTTGTCGGAAGGACTCGACTTCGCGCTCACCACCATGATCGATAGCCGCGCAGTGTCCGCACGCGAGCGCAGTCGCTGGCAAAGCTCGAGACCCGGCATCCCGGGCAGCATCAGGTCCAGCACCACCAGGTCGGGTACGAACGCGCTCAGCTTCTCGAGCGCCTCGACACCATCGCCGGCTTCCACGACTTCGAGGCCGGCCTGCGCGAGAGAGTAACGAATGAGTTCCCGGATATCGGCCTCATCCTCGACCAGCAAGACCCTCGGATGCGCCGCCGCCAGCGCTTCGGCTTTTTCCACCACCACCGCCCCTCCGCCACGTCCGGGAGACCCGGGTCGCAGGAATGTCTTCGAAAACTCATCAGTGAGACAAAGTCCGTGCGCCACCCGAGTACCTCGTCTTTCGATAGCCAAACCCTGTCGCGGACTCGCTGCCTGCCTGACCCAAACATCCGCCGATTATTGGAATATTCCGGCAGTATTAATGAATGATTAATCCTCAATGCGGACGGCAGCTTTCCCGCGCGCGAGATACGCTCTGGCGAGTGCCCGGGCTGTGGGTAACAATTGGCCGAAGGACGCTTCCCGATGCCATCGACCGACTCAAAAACTGCGGCGTTCAATGGCGAGCCGCGCTACGAATTCAGGATTTGGGCGCCGTCGCTCGCCGAGGTGAGAGCGCGGCTGGATCGGCTTTCCCGGCACGAGCCAATCGAGCAAACGCGCGAGACTTATATAGTCTCGGATACGACGTCCGATACCAACGCAAAAATCAGGGCCGGCTTGATGGATATCAAGGTGCTGTTGGGCGCCGAATCAGGACTCGAGCAATGGCACGCGTACCTTAAGGCGGAGTTTCCGATCGATGCGACGCTGATCGCGCAAAAGATCCTCCCCGCCCTGTGCGTCGACGCGCCGGCATTGTCTGGCCGGGTCTTCACTGCCGAAGAATTCATCGAGGCCGTCGTGAAGCCGCATCAGCGTCTCGCCGCGGTAGAACTGATGAAGAACCGGCGCCACTACCCGATGGGCGAGAGCGCGGCGGAATTTGTCGAAATCGAAATCCTCGGCCGCAAGCTGCAGAGCGTGGCCGTCGAGTCGGCCAGCGCGCAAGCCGTCCTCGACGCCGTCGGCAAACTCGGGATCGGCGACCAGGCCAATATCAGCTACGTGCGGCAGATCAAATCGATGCTCGGGCGCGGCTAAACGGGCGTTAATCCAGCGGCGGACGCCGATCGCGCCACGGCTCGGCTTCCTCGAACGCCGCGGCGAGCGCGATGATTTCGAGTTCGCCCGCGGGGCGGCCGGTTATCTGCAGACCGATCGGCAACCCGGATTTGGTGAACCCGTTGGGCAACGAGAAGGCCGGCTGCCCGGTGGCGTTGTAGGGAAAAGTGAACTGGATGAACGGGTAGAGCCACTGCTCGAAATCGTCGGTCGGCATTCCGAGCCGCGGCGCCGCCGTCGGCAGCGTGGGCGCAAGCGTCGCATCGTAAGGTGCGAGCGCCTGCACGATCTCGCGCGAGGTGTTGTGCATCCGCACCACCGCGCCCAGGTAGTCAGCGGCGGAAAGGCGCCGGCCGGCCTCCCACGCGCGGCGCACCACCGGGTCCATCGCATCTGGATCCTTTATCGGGACGGTGCCGATGCCGGCGGTGATCGCGATGCGCGTGTAGTCGGCGAGACGCTTTGCCGGATCGACGTTGACCGGCTCGACGCTATGACCCATCGCGCGAAAAACGCCACACGCGCGATCCAGCGCGGCGCGGACCTCAGGATCGACCGGGCCGAGCGCGCTTTCGGCGATGAGCGCGAGCCGCAAGCGCTTGGGCCGATCCACGGCGGCGCTGGCAAACGATTTGGCGGGCGGCGGCGCCCAGTACGGGTCGCCCACCGCCGGACCGGCCATCACGTCGAGCATCAACGCGACGTCGCGTACCGAGCGCGCGATCGGCCCCTCGGTCGCGAACCCCGCCCATCCCTCGCCCATCACCGGGGCGAAACTTATTCGGCCGCGCGAGGGTTTGAGGCCGACCACGCCGCTGCACGCCGCCGGCACGCGGATCGAGCCGCCGCCGTCGGTCCCCTCGGCCAGCGGGCCAAGTCCGGCCGCGACCTGCGCCGCTGCGCCGCCGCTGGAGCCGCCGGCGCTGAATTCTAGATTCCACGGGTTGCGCGCCGGCGGGCACAGCCCGCCCTCGGTGGTCGGACGGCCGCCGAGTTCGGGCGTGGTGGTTTTGCCGAGCAGAATTCCGCCGGCGTCGCGCAGACGCACCGCAAGCTCGGCGTCGGCGCGGGGGCGAAAGTTTTCAAAGTTCTTCGACCCGAGCGTAGTGCGGATATCGCTGGTCCAGGTCAGGTCCTTGAGCGAATAGGCGACGCCATAAAGCGGCATCGCGGCCGCCGCCGCGGCGCCGGTACGCTCGAGGCGGTCGGCGTCGGCGAGCGCGCGCTCGGCGGCGACCGTCATGTAGGCGCCGAGTTTGTGATTGAGCCGTTCGATTCGGGCGAGGTAAAACTCCGCGACCTCGCGCGGGCGCAGCTCTTTTTTGCGCACCAGTTCGCGCAACTCCCAGGCTTCGATATACGTGTCGAACATTTTTTTCACCAATTTTGCGGGACTGATTTCGCGGGACCGCTTTTGCCAGCGCGGCGCGCCACATGCCCCGCCCGACCGCGCTCGTGCGGCGCAGCATCCGCGACCGGCGAAACCGTCGCGCGCGAGCACCGCTCCTTTCGCCGCGAGCACCGATACCCATCTGTCTGTTAGTGCAATTCGGCGATTTCAACAACACTGGCGCCTCCGCTAGTGTGAGACGCGTTGGAGCCGCCGTGGGCAGCGCCCGGAAGCGGGAAAATTTGCGACGAAAGGCGGGCCGGCGACGTTGACGGCCGGCCAGCGATGCTGAGAACCGTCATCCTATGGATTCACGTGCTGTGCGGCGCGGCATGGGTCGCCGTCAGCCTGAGCTTCGTGCTGGCCGCGGGCGCGTCCACCGAAGACGAGCGCGCAGGCCTGGCCGCGCGCGTCGCGCCCGCGCTCAATCGGCTGAACCTGGCCGCGATCGTGGTCCTGCCGCTCAGCGGAATCGCGAACCTGGCCTACGTCGCGCGCGATCGGCACTACAAGCTGCCGACGGCGTTCGTCGAGGTCCTGGGCGCGAAGGTAGTGCTGCTGGTCGCGATGGCCGCCGCGCTCGCGATCGCATGGGGAACGGCGGCGCGGCTCGGCGCGGCGGGATCCGGCGGCGCCGAGCGGCGGCTCATGCGGATTTATGGCGCGATGGCGGGGCTCGGCGCGGTCGCGCTTATGCTCGGGCTGTGGCTCGCGGGAAGCGCGTGAGGCGAGCGCGCCGCGCGCCCTGGTGAAAAGATGGACGCTCCGGGAAAAGTCAGAATCGGCGAATTCGAGATCGCGATGCTCAGCGACGGGCTTTGGCGCAACGACGGCGGATGCATGTTCGGCGTGGTCCCACGCGAGCTCTGGCAGCGCGAGCATCCGGCCGACGACAACAACCGCATCCGGCTGAATCTCACCTGCCCGCTCATCATGCGCGGCGGCGCCGCCGTGCTGGTCGATACCGGAATCGGTAATCGCCTGAGCACGGTCGAGCGCAAGATTTTCGACCACGGCGAAGGATGGCTCCCGGACGGGCTGCGCGCGCTCGGGATGGAGGCGGGCGACGTGACGCACGTGGTGCTGTCGCATCTGCACTTCGATCACTGCGGCGGAATCGTGCGGCGGCGCGAGTCGGGGGCGCTCGAGGCCGCGTTTCCGCGGGCGCGCGTGATGGTGCAGCGGGGCGAGATGGAAATCGCGCGCGGATCGCGCAATGAACGATTGCGGGCCGCGTACCGACACATAGAAGAATGCCTCGCGCCACTCGGCAACTCGCTCGAGGCGCTGGACGGCGACGTCGAACTGATGCCGGGTCTCCACATCCGCGTAAGCGGCGGCCACACTGCCGATCATCAGATCGTGCAAGTCATCGACACCGGCGGATGCTTCGTTCACTTGGCGGATATCGTACCCACGCGCTCGCACATGAAGGGTCCGTGGAACCAGGCCTACGACCTCGATGCGTTGCGCACGATGGAGGTCAAGGCGGATTACCTGGCGCGCGCGGTTGCGGGCGGATGGTGGGTGTCGTTCGCGCACGACGATCGGGTGCTGGCGGCGCAGGTGCGCAACGATCGCGGGCGGCTTGCGCTCGGCGAATCGATCCCGATGGCGCCGTTTCAGCGCGGCAAGATTGAAGCAAACCGAGATTGAAGCAAGCTCTGAGTGTTTTTGCCGGGAAGCGGGAACTGGGGCGGCTTTCGTCAGCTACAGGATCCAGCTATCGCATAAACGCGTGCGACGGCGGATAATACGTTTGTTGTGGACAACCGGGCCTGCGCGGTGATTTTAATCCGTCATGCGCATTGATCGAGCGGCAGGTTCGGTTATGCTCAAGGTCAATAGGATGTGTGGTTACTCAAGGATCATCCTTTCCGCTTTTTTCACCCCAAAATTTCCATAGGTGTCTGCTCTAACAAGGAGTCTGCTGATGACCGCAGTTAACGATTTCGAGCGCGTGATCAAGCAAGACCGGGCCTCGCGTGAATCGAAGCAGTGGCGTGGAACCCTGCTCGAATACCTGGAGGTCGTGAAGGCCGACCCCACCTTCACCAAGCTATCCCACGCGCGCGTTTATGACCTGATCATCTCCGCCGGGATGCACAACATCCAGGATTCCGACGATCCGCGCACGAAGCGCCTGTACAAGGACGAGCCGGTGAAGGTCTACCACTTCTTCGCCGACGAGTTCTTCGGTATCGAGCGCACCATCGCACAACTCGTGCGTTACTTTCATTCGGCCTCTCTCAAGGGCGAGGAGAGCCGGCAGGTGCTCTACCTGATGGGCCCGGTCGGCTCGGGCAAGAGTTCGCTGGTCGAGCGCGTGCAGCGCGGCCTCGAGCAGGCGAGCTCGGTGTACGCGATCGAGGGTTGTCCGATGCACGAAGAGCCGCTGCATCTGATCCCGCGCCATCTGCGGCGCGAGTTCGAGAAGATGCTCGGGGTGCACATCGAGGGCGATCTGTGTCCCGTTTGCCGCTACCGCCTGAAGGAAGAATTCGGCCAGCGCTACGAGGAATTTCCGATCGAGACGCGTAATTTCTCCAAGCGCAACCGGATCGGAATCGGCGTGGTGCCTCCGGTCGATCCCAACAACCAGGACACCTCCGTGCTGATCGGCTCGGAGGATATCTCCAAGCTCGACCAGTATTCCGAAGGCGACCCACGCGTGCTCGAGCTCAACGGCGCGCTCAACGTCGGCAACCGGGGACTGGTCGAGTTCATCGAGGTGTTCAAGAACGAGACCGAGTACCTGCACGCGATGATCACGGCGACGCAGGAGAAGGTGATTCCGGCGCCAGGCCGCCACGGCATGGTTTACGTCGACACCTGCATCCTCGCCCACTCCAACGAAGCCGAGTGGCAGAAGTTCAAGGCCGACCACACCAACGAAGCGATCCTCGATCGTATCGTGGTGATCAAGGTGCCCTACAACCTGCGCCTGTCCGAGGAAGTGAAGATCTACCAGAAGATCATCCGCAACTCGGATTTCCGCGCCCACGTCGCGCCGCACACGCTCGAGCTGGCCTCGATGTTCGCGATCCTGTCGCGCCTGGAGCCGACCTCGAAGTGCGACCTGATGACCAAGCTGCGCTTGTACAACGGCGAAGAGGTGGTCGAAAAGGGACGGACCAAGAAGATCGACGTGACCGAGCTCAAGGAAGACGCCAAGCGCGAAGGGATGTCGGGAATCTCGACCCGCTTCATCATGAAGGCGCTCGACAACGCGCTCTCCGACAACGTCAGCGGCAACTGCATCAATCCGATCAACGTGCGCGAGGCGCTGATCGGAATGGTCAAGGAGGGCGACCTGCCCGACGACAGCCGCAAGCAGTACCTCGAGTTCCTCCAGGACACGCTGCACAAGGAGTACCTCGACCTGCTCGAGAAGGAGATCACGCGGGCGTTCGTTTACTCCTATCAGGAACAGGCCGAAGCGCTGTTCCAGAACTACCTCGACCACGCCGAGGCCTATGTCAACAAGACCAAGGTGCGCGACCGCAACACCAAGGAAGAGCTGCCGCCAGACGAGGGCTTTCTCAAATCGATCGAGGAGCAGATCGCGATCATCGGCTCGACCGCCGACGGCTTCCGCCAGGAGGTGATCGCCTACCTGTGGTCGAGCTCGCGGCGCGGCGAGAAGGTCAGCTACCGCAGCTACGAGCCGCTCAAGGAAGCGATCGAAAAGAAGCTGATGACCTCGGTGCGCGACATCTCGCGGATCATCACCAAGGCCCGCACGCGCGACGAAGAGCAGGGCGATAAGTACAACGCGATGGTGCGCAATCTGCTCGAGAACGGCTACTGCGAATCGTGCGTGGACGTGGTACTCAAATACGCGGCCAACAATCTGTGGAAAGATTAGAGGTGCGCGCGACGCAAACAGCCAAGCGGCGCGAGGAATCAACGTAAAGCGGGGTCCGGCGTGCGCCGGGCCGCAACATGAGCAGAACCTGACGCCCAAAAATGCCGCCTGAAAGCATCTTCCGCGAATACAGCCGCTCCGACGCGGAACATTCCGATCGTTCGGCCGGCGATCGCGCGCGCCATCGGCAGAAAGTCCGCGAGTCGATCCGCGAGAATATCGCCGACATCATCGCCGAAGAATCGATTATCGGCAAAGACCGCGACCGCGTAATCAAGGTCCCGCTGCGCGGGATCAAGGAGTACCGCTTCATCTACGGCGAGAACGCGCCCGGCGCCGGACAGGGCCAGGGTGACACGCGCCCCGGCCAGGTTGTGGGCAAGACCGGCAAGGACGGCCAGGGCAAAGGCGATGGCCAGGCCGGCGACCGTCCCGGGATCGATTACTACGAAACCGACGTCACGCTGGACGAACTGATCGAGATCATGTTCGAGGATCTCGAGCTGCCCAATCTCGAACGGCGCGCGCTGCGCCAGATTCCGTCCGATCGCGCGTTCAAGCGCAAAGGCTATCGCCACGTCGGCATCCGCATCCGGCTCGACAAGCGGCGCACCGCGCGCCAGCGCGTGATGCGGATTCTCGCCGCACGCCATCGGCATGCGGCCGAGCGCGCGCTCGAGATCGAGGAGAACCCGGAGCTCGAGGCCGAGACCGAGGCCGCGCTCGGAGGCGCCGACGGTCAAGCGGTCGAACGCCGTTTCCCCTTCCATCAGGACGACCTGCGCTACCGCCACGTCGAGACCGACACCAAGGAAGAGTCCAACGCGGTCGTGATGTGCATCATGGACACGTCGGGCTCGATGGACACGATGAAGAAGTATCTCGCGCGGAGCTTCTTCTTCATGCTCTACCAGTTCATCGCGACCCGTTACCGCAACGTCGAGATCGTCTTCATCGCCCATCACACCGAAGCCCGCGAGGTCACCGAGGAGGAGTTTTTCCACAAGGGCGAGGCCGGCGGCACCTTCATTTCGTCTGGCTACGTGAAGGCGCTCGAGATCATCAACGAGCGCTATCATCCGTCGCTGTGGAACATCTACGCCTTCCACTGCTCGGACGGCGACAACTTCGATTCCGACAATCCGGCGGCGCTGAAGGCGGCCAAGGAGCTGTCGGATGTGTGCAACCTGTTCGGCTACGGCGAGATCAAGCCGCTCGGCTCGCGCTACTACGAATCGTCGATGCTTAACGTATTCCGGCGGCTGGAAGCAGCCAATTTTCACTCGGTGCTGATCGAGCGCAAGGAGGACATCTGGCCCTCCTTCAAGGCCTTTCTCGCCAAAGACCGGATTAAGGAATAGTCCGGATCGATAATCCGGATCGAAAAAACAACTTCGGATCGGACTCGGCGATGGCGAATTACGAACTCAAGGACCTGGTCGAATGGGACGCGCGCATCCGCGACAAGGTGGCCGAGTTCGGGCTCGATTGCTACACGCAGGAGTTCGAGCTGTGCGACCACTTCGGGATGCTTGGGTACATGGCGTATTCGGGGATGCCCTCGCATTACCCGCACTGGTCGTACGGCAAGTCCTACGAGAAGCTCAAGACGCTGTACGATCACGGGGTGAGCGGCCTGCCCTACGAGATGGTAATCAACTCGGACCCGGCGCTCGCCTACCTGATGCGCGACAACACCCTGCTGCTCCAGATCCTGACCATCGCGCACGTTTACGGCCATAACGATTTCTTCAAGAACAATTTTACCTATCGCACCACGCGCGCGTCGCTGACGATTGAGCTGTTCAAGACGCACGCGTTGCGCGTGCGCCGCTACACCGAGGACCCCTCGATCGGCGTCGAGAAGGTCGAACACGTGCTGGACGCCGCGCACGCGCTAAGCTGGCAGTGCCGGCGCAATCTGGCAATCCGCAAGCTCACTCACGCCGAGCAGCTCGAGCGGCTGGTGGAGGCCGCGCATCCCAAGGCCGATCCCTTTCATCGCATCCACGCCCGCGCCGAAGTTCACGAACCCGACATCCGCAAGGTGCCGGTCGAGCCCGACGAGGACCTGCTGCTCTTCATCCGCGACCACAACCCGTTCCTTGCCGAGTGGGAAAGGGATCTGCTTACGATCGTCGACGAGGAAGCGAAGTACTTCCTGCCGATGCTCGAGACCAAGATCATGAACGAGGGATGGGCGAGTTACTGGCACAAGCGAATCCTGGAATCGCTGAACCTGGACCAGGGCCTGCATCTGGAATTCATCGTGCGCCACAATCAGGTCGTCCGCCCGATTCCCGGCCAGATCAATCCTTACTTCCTCGGCTTCAAAGTCTGGGAGGACATCCACCGCCGCCAGACGAATCCAACGCGCGAGGAAATCAAGCGCGACGGCCCGCCTACCAGGAGCGGCGACGCCAAGATCTTCGAGGTGCGCGAATCCGAGCGCGACAGCTCCTTCCTGCGCCGCTTCCTGACCGAAGAGCTGATGCGCGAGATGGATCTCTTCAAGTACGAGGCGCGCGGCGACGATTTGGTGGTGGACAAGGTCTCCGACGAGGAAGGCTGGCGCGAAGTCAAGGAAACGCTCATCCGCAACGTCGGCGCAAGCTCGATCCCGGTGATAAAGGTCGAGGACGCCGACTTCGGCCAGAACCGCACGCTCTACCTCAAGCACGCCCACGATGGCCGCGACCTTCAGCTCGAGTACGCGGAAAAGACCCTCGCGTACGTGGGGCGGCTGTGGGGCCGCGAGGTCGTGATCGAGACCACGCTGCAGGGAAAGCGTTCGCTGCTCTGCTACAACGAACGCGGGTTCTCGATGCGCGCGCTGAAGTAGCGCCGCCGCCGCCGCGACAGTTCCTCTTCGGTAACGATTCAGGCGCCGTTCAACAGTTGACGCGTGAACCCGGCCTGAAAAACTCCATGGCGCGAAAGCGCCGCCTTTCCATCGATGCCGCGGAATCGATGGGGTCTCATTCCCCTCAGCCGCACGTCATTTCATTTGGCTCCGGACTTGTTCAAGGTCACGGCGGCGCGAACGAGAGCCTTCAATGCCTTCTCGTCTATCTTCTCGCCCTCGTGAAAGTCGATGGCACGCCTGGTGTTCCCGTCAAGACTGGCGTTGAAGAGGCCTGAAGGATCCTCCAGAGCAGCCCCTTTGGCGAAGGTCATCTTCACGACGTTCTTGTAGGTCTCGCCGGTGCAGATCAATCCGTCATGCGACCATACCGGAACCCCTCTCCACTTCCATTCCTCGACGACTTCGGGATCGGCTTCCCTGACCAAGGTACGGAGCCGGCTGAGCATCTGGCCTCGCCAGTCGCCCAGCTCCTTGATTCTCGCGTCTATCAACTGAGAAGGAGAATTGGCTTTCTGCGTCCCGCTCTTCTTCATACCCGTCCTTTCTCGTCCGTCCCGGGGCTTTGACACGCAAGTCTCGTTAAGCACGACCTAGTGTGATGTCCCGCAAATAACCCGCATATCCGGAAGAACGTCAGGCTGTCATTCCGAGGGAGTCAGCGACCGAGGAATTTCCGATCTTTATTCAGCTTTTCGTGGAAGCCGGGATTCCTCGCCGCGCTCGGAATGGCAGCCTCGAGATCCTAGGATGAAACTTATTTCCAGGACACCACACTAGAGCGGCGCGGCGGGCGGCAGCGCGCGGAAGGCCAGGACTTCCTCGCACCAGCGCGCGACACCCAGCAAACGACCCTCTTCGAGCGCCGCGCCGGTAAGCTGGATCGATATCGGCAAGCCCGAAGGCGCGAGCCCGCAGGGTAGCGCGATCACCGGATGACCGCTTGCGCTCCACGGCAAATTGAACGAGGGGTCGCCGGTCGAGCCGACCCCGGCCGGAGCGGGCGCCGGCGTGGCCGGCGCCAGGATCACGTCGAAGCGCGCGAGCGCCAGGTCTATCTCGCGGCGAAAGCGCCGCTGGACGTCGAGCGCGCGAATATATTCCCAAGCCGGCGTCTCGAGGCCGCGCTCGACGAACTCGCGAATGCGCGGTCCGTACAGGTCCTTCTTCTCGGCGAAGCGCTCGCGATGGACCTGGGCGGCCTCTGCCGTCAGCTCGAGCATCGTGTTCGCGGCGAGATAGGCGAAGCTTTCCGGCGGCTCGATGGTTTCGATCCGCGCACCCGCATCGGCGAGCTTCGCGACCGTGGCGGCGACCGCCGAGCGCGTCTCTTCGGCCGCACGATCGTCGAACGCCTTCGGCATCAGCGCGATTCTGAGCGGCTGCGTCGGCGGCTGGGCGGCTGCGTGTATATAGTCGTCGGTTGCAACGGCGAGGCTTGCAGGGTCACGCGGGTCATTTCCGGCCATCGCATCCAGCATCGCCGCCGCATCGGCGACCGATCGCGCGAAGATCCCGACATGATCGAGGCTCGGCGCGAGCGCGAGCATCCCGTAGCGGCTCACCCGTCCATAACCGGGTTTCATCCCGACGATGCCGCAGTACGCGGCGGGGCGGATGGTCGAGCCGATGGTTTGCGAGCCGATCGCCGCATGGCACATCCGCGCCGCCA
This sequence comes from Candidatus Binataceae bacterium, assembly GCA_035500095.1. NCBI lineage: Bacteria > Candidatus Binatota > Binatia (SeqCode) > Binatales (SeqCode) > Binataceae (SeqCode) > Binataceae bacterium (SeqCode). The sequence continues at coordinate 41,831 of DATJXN010000044.1, read as the reverse complement.
CCGCAGCCGCCGAGCCGCTGCTGGAGCCTCCGGGCGTGTGCTCGAGGTTCCACGGGTTGCGCGTCGGCGCCGGATCCAGAAGCGCGAATTCGGTCGTAGCGAGCTTGCCCAGGACGATCGCGCCGGCGCGCTTTAGCCGCACCACCGCCTCGGCGTCGTAGTCGGGAACGAAACCGGCGAGTGATTTCGATCCGCCCTCGGTCACGAGGCCGGCGGTATAGAAGATGTCCTTGATTCCGACCGGCACGCCATGGAGCGGTCCGCGAAGGCGCCCGTCGCGCGCCTCGCGATCTAGCTCGGCAGCCGCGCTGCGCGCCCGTGCGCGATCGATCGCCGCCCACGCCTGAACGGCGCCGTCGAGTCTGTCGATGCGCGCGAGCGCCGCGTCGATCAGATCGACAGGAGAGAGCTTGCGCTCGCGGATTAGCCGTGCGGCCTCGGTGAGCGTGAGCGCCGAGGGCTCTGCCGTCGCGTCCATGCGCGGTCGCCTTTAGCTTCGGTCCCTTGCGGACGTTTGGCGCTACTTCTTGCCCTTAAGATGGGTGTCGAAAAACGCCGCCATCTTGGGCCACAGCTCGAAGGCCGCCTTCTCGCGGTAACTCGGCCGATAGTCGGCGAAGAACGCGTGCCCGGCGTTCTTGAACATGTCGATGGTGAAGGCCTTGCCGGTCTGCTGCAGCCGCTGGCGCAACACGTCAACCTGGGCGGGCGACGGGCTGGCGTCCTCCTCGCCGCAGGGCGCATAGAGCGGACAGGAGAGCCGCGGCGCCAGATCGACGATCGGCGTCGGGCGCTCCGGCGTTGCCGGGGACGCGTCGGCGGTGATTCCTCCGCCCCAGCAATCGATCGCCGCGCTCAGCCGGTTGCTGCTGCACGCATAAAGCAGCGTAGTGCGGCCGCCCATGCAGAATCCCACGCAGCCGATCTTGCCGGTCATCCCGGGCTGCGCGGCGAGCAGGTCGGCGGCCTTGTCGAGGTCGCGCACTAGTTGTGCGTCGGGCAACGCAAGCATCCGGCTGAGCACGATGTTCATCGGGTCGTCGGTCTTCGGCGCGCCGACGCGAGTGTAGAGGTTCGGCGCGAGCACGATATAGCCGAGACTGGCGAAGCGACGAGCCACGTCGCGGATATGCTCGATTACGCCCCATGCCTCGTGAATCACGATTATGCCTGGATAGGAGCCCGGCTCGCGCGGGCGTACCAGGTAGGCGCCGATGTCGGCGCCATCGCTCTTGAAGCTGACGTCACGGCCCTCCAGGCGATCGGGATTGGTTACTTGTCCTGCCAGCGCCATGATGCGTTCCTCCTTTGAATCGACGAACTCCGCCGCGCGCGTTTTTACCTAATAGCGCATTTTAGGGATTCGGTGTTAGTAAACGCCGCGAGCGCTTGAAGCCGGGCTCATGGTCGATCCGGGCGCAGGGCAAAATCCAATCCTTGGCTGACGCTTATATGTAATAGCTTGAAGAAACGAGCAACCGAATCTAAGGCAATGTTTTGTTAATACATTTTAAATTTACCAAAGCCATCATCTTCGATAATCCAAATGGTTGGAATGCTGATTAGAAGCAAACCATATCTTTCTCGCGCCTAATCTGATAGTAATGCACCACCTGATGCGCTACATTAGGCCAACTGATGGACTTTCGCGCTCCTTTTCTCGGGAGCGGTGCGGGGAGGAGAGTCTCGTGAAAAAGCGTTCACTATGCGGATCGGTTCTGTGGCGCTGCTCAGCGTGCTGGTGGGCAGACTAACGGCCAACGCTCAGGCAACGCCGACCCCTGCGGCTACCCCGGTTCCGTCGTGCGCGATCAATACGTTACCTGACAATTCGCAGACGGAATGCACGACCGGCGCTGAAACGCCGCCGTCGTTTCTCGGCGTTTCGGGCGGCAATTACCGGAGCGTGACCGCACCCTCGAAGACGGGTGGAATCAGTTGTTGTTCCGGAACTTTTGGCGCTCTCGTTCAGAACAGCAGTAGCACTCAGTTTGTTCTAGGCAGCAATCACGTGCTGGCGCGCACCAGCAGTGCGACCGCATCCGCCGTCGTGAGGGAGCGGATCGTCCAGCCGGGTCTTGAGGAACTGGGCTGCTGGCAGGATTCGAGCGACACCGTCGCGCGACTTTCGGCGTGGGCGCCGATCAATTTCTCGGGAGGCGAAAACCAGCTCGATGCGGCGATCGCGAGGGTTGTTCAGGCGCCGCAAGGCCCGGCCGGTCCGATGGTGCCGGGTATCAACACTTCAGGTGAAATCCTCAACATCGGACAGATCAGCACCACGCCGTTTCCGTTCGACAGTCTGATTGACGGTCTGCCGGTCATGAAGATGGGGCGCTCAAGCTGCCTCACTCTCGGCGTGGTGGAGGCATGGGACGCGGCAGGCCTGGTCGTGTATCGCAATACCTGCAATAACGCGGCGACGGGCAAGGCGCTTTTCGACCATCAGATTCTGATTTTCGGCGAAGTGCCGGGAGGTGCAACTTCCTGCTCGTTCGCGAGTACGGGAGATTCAGGAGCGCTGGTCGTCACCAATGACTTCACCTGCCCGCAGGCGATCGGCCTGGTGTTCGCGGGCGCTTCGGGCACAACAGCCGACTCGGGCGGCGTCGTGGTGGCGGTCAATCCGATCAAGACCGTCCTCAAACAGTTCGGGGTTTCGCTGGTGGGGAAAACGTGTACGGCATCCCCGATCGAGCGGCAAATCGACAGCGCAACCCGTCAGCCGGCCACGATCAGCGAAGCGCTGCGCGCTTCAATCGAACACGTGCGCAGCGTCAAGGAAGCTCACGCGCGGAATCTGCTCAACCAGAACGGAGTGGTCGCGGTCGGGATTGGCGGAGGAAACACGCCCGACACCGCAGCGCTCAAGGTTTATATAACTGAGGACATTCCGCAGGTCCGCAACGCTGTCACCTCGGAGGTCGCAACGGCGAGAGTGTGTCGTTCAGGGTCATCGGCGGCAGGTTCAAGGCGCTGTGACGATCGGCGGTCCAGGAATCGCTCGGCCGCAAACCGGGATTTGAGGCCGGCGACCGGCCGCTTGAACCGGCGCTGCTTGTTCGGACCGGCTACGGCTGATCGCCCACGGCCCTGATGTTCGCCTCCCGCACAGGCAGCGCTCGAGCAGCGGCGCGCACCGCGTATCTCGTCGCCGCCGCCTGCCTCGCCGCTGCGATCGTAGTTCCCGCGCTGTTCGGCGCCCATGCCGAGCGCGTCTATCGCGACTCGGTCGCTCAACTCGGCACCACCAGCCGCGCCTTCAGGCTCGAATCCTACCGGCGCGGATGGTTCTCCTCCCAAGCCGTCGTCAGCGTGACGGCCGGTCGCGGCGCGATCACCTTCGTCCAGCACGTGCATCACGGGCCGCTCGGATTCTACAACGGATGGCATGTTGTGTTTCCGGTCGCGGCGGTGGTCGATACCGAACCGCCTCCCACGATGCAGAACAACCTCGACAGGTTCTTCGGCGAAGCACCGATCTATATCTCGACGGTGGTCGAGATGGACGGCACGTTGGATACCTACGTTTCGCGGGCAGCGACCGTGCGCTCCGATGCGGCGCAGAAGTTCACCGCCAGGTTCGACGGCTTCGACATGGAAATGCATCTGTCCAAGGATGCCTACGTGATCCGCGGCGACGCTCCGGGCGTGACGGCCGCCGGCGCATTCGGCGAAGCCGGGGTTGCCGGCCTTACGATCCGCGGCAAGTCCCATCGCCATCCGAGCGGGCTCTGGCTCGGCGATAAGGTGCTCAAAATCTCGCGTGTGAACTACAGCACCGTCGCCGCCGGCGCACGGCCCTCAGCGAGCGGACTCATCAACGACATTGCACTCGCGGGGCAAAGCCGAATCGGCGCAGGCCATTTGAACGTGCGCGACACGCTGTCGGTCGGGACTATCGAGGCGGGCGCGGTAAGGCTTAGCGCGATGAGCCTCGGGTTCGAATTCAGCAACCTGCCGGTGGATGCGATCGAACGTTTCTTCAATGTGCTGTCGTCGCTTCCGCCGTCCGCGCCCGGCCTGCAGACGCAGCAATCGCCCATAGTGAAGCGGCAAATCCTCGAACTGTTCGTCGCGGCGATCAAGGAATCGCCGATTCTGTCGATCGATCTTCACGCTGCGAGCGCCGCCGGCGAGGCGCGGGGTAAAGCCGCGTTCGGAATCTCCCCCGACCTTGCTAACGATCCGATGCTCAATAATCTGCTTTCCCAAGGCCGCGGGCTGCTGGCGCAGGCCTGGAACAAGTACGGACGCGCTTCGGCCGAACTGGTCGCCCCGGCCGGCTTGCTCGCGCAGGTCACGCGGCCGGAACAACTCAAGCAACTCGAACAAAGCGGCATCCTGATCCGCGACGGGGCAAATTACGTTTGCCGCGCGGCCTTCAAGGATGGTGGATGGCTGGTCAACGGGCATGAGATGAAACTCCCGGCGCCGCCGTCGCGTCCCAACCTGACAAGCCGTAGCAGCTAACCGCCCATCGCCCGCGCGGCGCGGCCCGCGTCCGCCCGCTCGAGTTTGCGTCGCCAGCCAACAGCGCGCGGCCGCGGCCACTTACCTTGGCCGATCGATTCGGGCAAGCTTGAACGATCCGGGAGGATGGCGCGGCCCGCGAAAATCAAATCCGCCGATGCATCATATCACCAATCCCGCCGAACTCTCCGACCTGCTCGCAGCGTGGGGTTATCTCGGCATCTTTGCTTTCGTCTTCGTGGGCAACTTGGGCGTTCCGGTGCCCGAGGAGAGCGTGTTGCTTACGGCCGGCTTTCTCGGCTCGCACGGCATTCTCGATCTCGAATGGGTGTACGCGGTAGCGGTGGCGAGCGCGGTGACCGGCGACTGCTGCGGCTTCATAATCGGACGCACGGGCGGCCAGCGTCTGCTCGAGCGCCTCGCCGCGAGATTCGCTTTGGTGCGCCGGCGTATCGCGCAATTGCGCGTATTCTTCGATCAGCACGGCAGCAAGGCGGTCTTCATGGCGCGCTTCATCGCGGGCGCGCGCTTTCTGGCCGGGCCGATGGCGGGAGCGGCCGGGATGCCGTTTTGGCGCTTTCTCGGATGGAACGTGATGGGCGCATTCATCTGGTGCTCGCTGATGGTGACGATCGGCTACCTGGTAGGCGACGAGGTGTGGCGCGCGGCCAGGTTCGTCCATTGGGGCGCGCGATGGATCGCGCTCGGCGCGCTACTGATAGCCCTTGCCGCTTACCTTATTCACTGGTGGACGCATCAGGCTGCGTCCGGCCCCGACGCACAGGCCTGAGTGGAACGCCGGGCCGGCCCCGGTGCGCCGATGGCGGGCGCGCCGGCGGTTTGCATCGCCGAATGCGCGCGGATTAGTCTTTTCGTAGCCGCGGTTTGACCCTGTCCGCGTCTTCGCCCATCCGCACGCGGCACGCGGCAACCGCATCACAGGAGCCTGCGCAATGGCGCTCTTACCCTACGTCGACGAATCGAAAGCTTCCGACAAGACCCGCGAGATCCTCGGCAATACGCCGCGCAAGATGAACGTCGCGCGGATGATCGCCAACAGCAGCGACGCGGTGTTCCAGAATTTCTCGCGTCTGGGCCACTCGCTGCTGACCCGCGCGAAACTCAACGGCAAGCTGCGCGAGATCGCGATCCTGCGCACCGCCAAGCTCACCGGCTCGATTTACGAATGGACCCAGCACCTGCCGATCGCCAAAGCCTGCGGCGTCACCGACGAGCAGATCGCGGCGATGGAACATTGGGAAAGCGCGAAGTGCTTCGACGAAGTCCAACGCCTGGTGCTCACGCTTACCGACGAGGTCACGCGCAACGTCAAAGGGCGCAAGCAGACGCTCGAGGCGCTAAACAAACATCTCGGCACCACGGAACTCGTCGAGTTGATCCTCTCGATCGGATTCTGGGGGATGGTGGCGCGGATGCTCGAAACCACCGAGGTCGACCTCGAGGACTTCGCCGGCAAGCTCAATATGCTGGAACGCGGCCCGCTTAAATCCTGAGCTTCACGATGCCGGGACGATCGCGCCTTCCGTGCTGCACGCCCCTTGCGCGGCTTCGGCGAGCGGCAGCGAGGAATCCCAGAGGCTCGCGACAAAGCGCGCGCCGGTAACGCCACCGGACACCTCCGAGGCGAGCCACAGGAGCGGCGGAACGACGATCTCGGCACGGAGCAGACGTTTGCGGATCTGCGGAGCAACGTCAGCCGGGACCATCCCGGTATCGGTCGCTCCGCCGGGCAGCAGCGCATTGACGGTCACGCCGGTTTCCGCCAGATCCTGCGCCCAGATCAGGGTTTCCGCCTCGAGCGCAGCCTTGGAAGGCCCGTACGGCGAAAACCCTGCGCGGCGCATCGTCTCGTAGTTCATCGAGATGTTGACGATACGCCCCCAACGCTGCCTTATCATGTGCGGCGCGGCCGCGCGCGCCATCAGGAACGGCCCGTTCACGTTGGTATCGACGATCATCCGCCACACGGCCGGATCGGTCTGCCAGAACCTGGTCGGGGCCTCGAGGAAGGTTTCGCTGACAAAGCGCATCCCGCGTCCGGCGTTGTTCACCAGGATGTGAATGGCGCCGAACTCGCGGAGCGCTTCGCCCACCGCGGACCGGCAGTCTTCCTCGCTGGTAACGTCCGCCGTCAATGCGCGTACGACGCCGGACTTTGCGGCCCTGGCTTCATCCGCGACCGACTGGATTTCGCGCCGCCCGCGCACGGCCGTAATCACGACGTTGGCCCCGGCGCGCGCGAGCCCCAGCGCCATCGCGCGTCCCAGTCCGCGGCCGCCGCCGGTGACGATCGCGGTTTTGCCCGCGAGTTCCGCTGTTGGTTGGCCGCTCGGCATCTGTGCGAGTTTGCCCCGATTCAATCGCGCTGCGCGCGGCCGGTAAACCACAAATAGCCGTCGCTGTCGCGCGCGGCGAGGTCGCCGGTCAGGTAGTAGCCGGCGCTAAACGCCGCCGCATTCGCCTCGGGATTCTTCCAATACTCGAGCAGCAGCGACGGCGGCCGTTCGGGACTCATCCGGATCGCGATTTCGCCGACTTCGACGTCGCCCGTCTCCTCGTTATCGGCGCCGAGCACGCGAACGTCGATGCCGGGAAGCGGCCGCCCCATCGAACCCGCCTTGACTTCCATCCCCGGCAGATTGGCGGCGACGATCGACGTCTCGGCCTGTCCGTAGCCCTCGTGGATAGTGAGTCCGAAACGATCGCGCCAGGCTTCGACCAGTTCCGCATTGAGCGGCTCGCCGGCGGCGGTGCAATGACGAAGCGCCGCGGGCTTCAGCGATGAGAGGCCGTCCTGCAACAACTGCAGATATTGCACGGGCGTCGCGCACAGGGTTGCGATTGGATAGCGCGCGAGCAACTCCATCTGCTTTCGCGGCTCGAGACTTCCCTTGTACATGAAGGCCGTAGCCCCGTTCATCCACGGGCCGAACAGCTGGCCGCATCCCGTAGTCGCTCCCGTGTCCGCCGTGCACCAGTGCAGTTCGCCCGGCCGCACGTCGAGCCATCGGCTCGCAATCTGGCGCTGACTGAAGACATAGGCGTGGCTGTGCAGCACCGCCCTGAGTTCATGGGCGGCGCCGGAGGTGTAGAGGCAAACCGCCGGATCGCTCGAATGCGTCTGCACGGGAGAAAATACAGCCGACGCCTTCGCCATCGAATCGCGCAGACCGAGCCATCCGCTTCGCGGACTGCCCGCAATTATGAAGTGCTTGAGCGAGGGACACTGCTTGCGCAGATCGCCGATGAGCTCCGCGTGCTCGACCGCCGCGACGATCGCGACCGCCCCGCAATGATTTGCGCGCTGGATCAGATCCTTGTCGCGCAGCGCGGCGCCGACAGGAATCACGATCGCGCCGGCCTTGAGCGCGCCCACGCACGCCGCCTGCCGCAGCGCGATGCGCGGCAGCGCGACGATCACCGGTGCACCCGACCTGACGCCGAGGCCCGCCAGCACGTTGGCGATACGGCCGGACTGTTCGCGAATGTCGGCGAAGCACAGGCGCGAGCGATTGCCGTCCTGGTCCTCGGTCAGGATAGCGGGGCGGCCGGGCTCGGCGCCGAGGGCGTCGATCGCTGCGCCGAAATTGAAGTGCTCTGGGACCTCCCAGCGAAAATCACGGTCTGAATTCTCGTGCTCGCTCATCGGCGGCGACAGATCAGCCTCGATCGGCGCGGGCGCGGCCGTGATGCCCGCCGCCGATGCGGCGTTCGGCGGGCGGCGCCTTGGAACGCTCCGCAGCCGCCTGGATATATTTCACCGTGACGGGCGACAGATCGTCGCGGCCGATCCTCGCGTCGATAATCGCGAAGCCGGGGCCGCGATGCGCCGCCTCAAGCGCGCTCCGCAGTTCCGCCGGGTTGCTTACCTCGAAGCCCGCGCCGCCCCAGGCCTCGCCCAGCCGCGCGTACGGCCACGCCGGTATGTCGAGCAGGTCGCGGCGCTCGCTCGCGACCGGCCGAAAGATGCCCCATCCGCCATTGTTGATCACGATCACGATCGGATTGGCGCCGAAGATGGGCGCGTGCGAAATTTCCGGACCGGTCATCTGAAAACCCCCGTCGCCGCAGAGCACGAGCGGACGCGGCCCCGCCCCGATCTGCGCGCCGAGCGCGGCCGGCACCGCAAATCCCATCGAAGCGTAAAATCCCTGCGCCAGGTAGGTTCCGCCATGCGGCACGCGCACGTCGAGGCCGCCGAACAGCATGTCGCCCGACTCGGCCACCACCATGTAGCGCTTGTGCGCGGCGAGAAACTCGTTGACCAGCATCAAAATCTCGCCAACCTTAAGCGCCGCGCCGCCGCCGTTCGCGCCGCCGATCGCCTCGCGCAGGTTGTCGGCGTAGCGCACGGTCTCCTCGTGGCGGCGGATATTCTGCTTGCGCAGCGCGCGCACGAAATCGCGCACGGCGACATCCATATAGGTGTGGTACTTGACATCGACCCGCCGGTCCACCGCCCATACCGACTTGCCCTCGATGATCTCGGGCGGGCGATTGCCGAAGTTCATGTCGGTCTTAAGGCATCCGAGGTTCAGCACGAAGTCTGCCTCGTCCATCCGCGCAACGATCGGCGCGGGACTTATCGGCCCGACGTGGACGCCCATGTACAGCGGATGGTCCATCGGGAAGGCGCCCTTGCCGAGCACCGTAGTCAGCACCGGCGCGCCCATCTGCTCGGCCAGATCGACCAACTCGCGCGAGGCCTTGTAGCGATGGATCTCGATGCCCGCGATCAGCACGGGCTTGCGGCTTTCGTTGAACAGCGCTGCGGTCTCTCGCGCAGCCTCTTCGAGCCGGCGCGCATCGGATTCCTGGAAGCGCAGATGGCCGTCCCAGTCCAGCAGCTCTTCGGGCACCTCGATCTCGCGGTCGACCATGTCGCGATGGATCTCGATGTAGCCGGGGCGCTGCTCGGCCCAGATGGCGCGAACCACGTCATGCAGTTGTCGCGCGGCGCGGCGGGGGTCGGTCAGCACGGCCGAGGCGCAGGTGACTTCCTGGTAGATGCGATGCTGGGATTCGATTTCGCGCGCCTGATGATGAATCAGCGTGCCCAGCTTGCGCTCCTCCTCGCCGGGCCCGCCGGAGAGGATCAGCAGGGGCACGCGCTCGGAAAAAGAGCCGGCTACCGGGTTGACCATGTTGTGGCCGCCGGCGCCGTAAGTCACGCAAATGACGCCGATTTTGCCGGTGGCGCGGGCATAGCCGTCGGCCGCGAACCCGACGCCCGGCTCATGCGAAAAGGTCATGATTTGCGGCCCTTCGCGGCGGCCCAGCGCGAAAAAGAGCTTCAGCGCGAGGTCTCCCGGGATTCCAAAGACGTGAGTAGTACCGATCTTGTGCAGGTAGGCGACCAGAAAATCGCCCATCGACATATGCCGCTTCACCCGCTCGCCCTCCTGTCTGTCCCGCGTATAACTCTAGCAGATTGACGCTCTGCGCTCCCACGCGATGCGTCGGCCGGCTCGGGCACCCGGCGTCTGGCAATGGGCGGCCTTGGGCCGGAGCCCCTGGTGGAGTATAAAAAGAACACAGCAGTGTTTAGCCGACTTCTCAGAATGCAATTGATGGGCCCGCTGCAGATGCGCGGGCTGATAATGTTTCTGCCCCAGTTCGTCCGCGTGTTCTGGCGCCTGATGCACGACGCGCGGGTCTCCGCTCTGGCCAAGGCAGTACCGTTTATGGGGGTGCTCGCCCTGATCTCTCCGCCGCTGCTCGAGTTCGATTTCATCCCGGTGATCGGCGAACTCGACTGGCTCCTCGTTGGTTTCATCTGCCTCAAAATCTTCATCTGGCTGTGCCCGCCCGACGTGGTGCGCGAGCACGTAAGCGACGTCGCGCGCGGCGCCTAGCGCCGGGAGCCCATATAGATGCGACCGCGGATTATCCTGTTCGGTCTTGCCGCGCTCATCATTCTCGTTCTGATCGTCCTGGGACTCGCCGACGAGTTGCTGGTCGATCTACTCTGGTTCGGCGCGCTCGGTTACCGCTCTGTCTTCCTGACCCAGCTCGGCGCGCAGGTCGCGATTTTCTCCGCGGTATGGCTCGTCGCCTTCGTCGCAATATGCGCAAGCGGGTTCGCCGCTTTGCATTGGAGCCAGGAGCGCGAGCGGCTTCATATCGTCCGCCGCTCCGAAGAAATGACCGAGGTCAATCTTCCCGAGCTGATCCGCGCGCTCGGCGACCGTATTCCCTGGCGCCTGCTGGTGGTCGGCGCCGCGGCCCTGCTCGGCCTGTTCGCAGCCTCGGGCGAGGCATCGTCGTGGGACACCTACCTCAAAGGTTTCCACGCTGCGTCTTTTGGCCGCACCGATCCGGCCTTCGGCAAAGATCTCGCGTTCTACGTCTTTACCCTGCCGCTGCTCGAGGACTGGCGGGACTTGTTCATGCTGATCCTGTTCCTGACCGCGGTCGCGACGGGAATGATTTACTGGGCGCGCGGAGCGCTGGACTTCCGCGATTCGCCCCCGCGCATTTCGGGCGCCGCGGCCGCGCACTTCTCCGTGCTGTTCGCGGTCTTTTTCCTGCAGCGCGCGATGAACTATTGGCTGGCGCGGCCCGAACTCCTGCTGCACACAAACGGGGTGGTTTACGGCCTGCGCTACGTCGATCTCGTGCTCTGGGAACCGGGGCTGTGGCTGCTGGTCGCGCTCTCGCTGGTCGGCGCGGTGGTCTGCCTGGCCAACGTGAGGCAGCGGGGGTTGAGGCTGCCGGTGGTCGCGGCGATAGTGCTGTTCGGCCCGGCGGTCTTCCTCAATCTGATCCAGCCGGCAATCGAAAAGCTCTACGTCAAACCCGACGAACTGCGCGTCGAGAAGCCCTACCTCGAACGCAACATCGCGTTGACCCGGATGGCATACCATCTGGACAGCGTCGACGTGCGCCAGTTCAACGGCAAGGGAAAGCTCACCCAGGCTTCGCTGGAGCAGGACGCGCCCACCGTCAATAACATCCGGCTGTGGGACCCGCGTCCGCTGCTCGCGACGTACCGTCAGTTGCAGGAAATCCGGCTCTACTACGATTTTCAGGACGTCGATATCGACCGCTACTGGATCGACGGCAAGTACACCGAGGTGATGCTCGCGCCGCGCGAACTCAATATCGCGCTGCTGCCGGAGAACGCGCAAACCTGGGTCAACCGCCATCTCAAGTTCACCCATGGCAGCGGGCTGACGATGAGCCCGGTCAACGCCAAGGACAGCGAAGGCTTGCCGGTCTTTTACATCAAGAACATCCCGGCGGAATCGAATGTCGGCTTCAAGGTGCCGCAGCCCGCCATCTATTTTGGCCAGGAACAGGATAGTTACGCGATCGTCAAGGCGGCGACTCCCGAATTTGACTATCCGCTGGGCGCCGACAATGTCTATTCATTCTACAAGGGCACGGGCGGCGTGGCGGTCAGCGGGCTGATCCGGCGCCTCTTGTTCAGTTACTTCTTCCGCGACCTCAACCTGCTGGTGACCCGCAACATCACCGACGGCAGCCGTATCATGCTCCGGCGCAACATCAGCGACCGCGTGGCGCGGCTCGCGCCGTTTCTGGGCCAGGACCGCGACCCCTACCTGGTGCTGCACGACGGCCATCTGGTATGGATTCTGGACTGCTACACCACCAGCGATCATTTCCCATACTCGCAGCGCAACTCAGAGGGAATCAACTATATCCGCAATTCGGTCAAGGTAGTGGTCGATGCATACAACGGCACCACCGATTTCTACATCGCCGACCCCGCCGATCCGGTCATTCGAACCTGGCAGTCGATTTTTCCCGCGATGTTCAAGCCGCTCTCGGCGATGCCCGACGATCTGCGTCAGCACATCCGCTATCCTGAAGACTACTTTCTGATCCAGGCCGATATCTATCGCACCTATCACATGACCGACCCGGTCGTATTCTATAATCGCGAGGACCAATGGGGTTTCCCGCGCGAAAACTATGCCGGCGAGACCGTTCCTATGCAGCCCTACTATGTAATCATGCGGCTCCCAGGAGAGACCCATGACGAATACATACTGATGCTGCCGATGGTGCCGGAAAGCCGCGGCACCGTGCGCGACAACATGATTTCTTGGCTGGGCGCGCGATGCGATGGCGCCGACTACGGCCATCTGTTCGAATTCGCCTTCTCCAAGGACCGCCTGTTTTATGGCCCCTACCAGATCCAGGCGCGCATCAACCAGAATCCCGATATCTCGCAGCAATACTCATTATGGAACCAGATGGGCTCCAAGGTCATTCTGGGCAACCTGCTGGTCTTCCCGATCGAGGACGCGCTGCTCTACGTGGAACCGCTCTATATCCGCGCGGAAAACGGCCAGCTTCCGGAATTGCAGCGCGTGATCGCCGCTTACAGCGACCGGATCGTAATGGGGCACGACCTCGAAAGCACGCTGAACGTGCTCTTCACCGCGCCGCCCGGAATCGAGGCCCCGACCGTCGCGGCCGTCACGCCGCAAACGCTCACCGCGCCGATCGCCACCGGCGCGGCCAACCCGCCGCCCGTCGCCAAAGGCGACTTGACGGGCGCCAGCATGCACTACAATCGCGCGCTTGCGGCGCTCAAGACCGGCGACTGGGCCCAGTTCGGCAGCGAGATGCAGCAACTTGGTGCGCAGCTCGGTCAGCCCGCCGACTCGGGTCATCATTAGTCATTCGGCGTGCATGACAAGCATTAGTCAGTGAGTGCGATCGCGCGCCGCAGGGGAGAGCGAGAGTGACCGACCGATCTGTGCTGAGCCGCACTGAGGCCGGCGTATCGGCATACGCGGCGCCTGCCGACTCACTGGCAGGCAGGATGAATGCCCTTGCGGTGCTGGCGCCGGCCGCGGCCGGCGGTGGCGCGTGCCTCATCTCCTGGCAGCGCGCAACCGACAGCGGCGCCGCCTACGCGCCCGCCAATCCCGGATGGGAACCGGCGCTGTGGGCTATCCTGGGGATGCTCTCGCGCACGGGGGCCGCCGACGGACGCGGCCGCGACGCGTCCGGCGGTGCAAGCCTGCGGATGAGCGCCGCCGAGGTCGAGCTCCGATGCGGCCGCGCGCTTCCGGTGCACAACCGTCTCGAAGCCTACGGCGTGTCGTCATCGGCCTCGCCCACCGCCCAGGCCAGCATCGTGATGCTGGTGCCTCACGGCGTTCCGCCGTCGCACAGCGAAGCGTTGCTCGATCTGGTCCGGCGCCACGCGCTCGCCGAAATCGAGCTCAGCGAAGAAGCCGCCTCGCTGTGGTTCTGGCGTGACCGCGCCGCCACCGCGACCGAGCGGCTCGCCGCCGAGCGCGCGGCGGCGCGGCGCGAGCGCGGCGACAGCGGACGCGTCGAGCGCGCAGTCGCGACCGCGCTCAAGTTTGCGCCCCGCCAGCGATGGACCGGTCTCGGTCGGCTCTTTGCGGCAGCGGGACCCTTCGCCGCATGGATCGTCGCGGTGAGCGAAGGCGCCGCCGTGCCGCCGCGTGTCGCCGCCGCCTCGACGCGTTCGCTTGGTGCCGCGCTCATCGCTGACGCCAGGAGCGCGCTCAGCGACGCGATACGCCGGCGCACGACGGTCGTCCGCAGCGCCAGCGCCCGGCGCGCCGGCGCGTGGGGCGAGGACCTCCTGTTCAAGAGCTTCGCCGACTATCTCTGCGTCCCATTCGAGGGCGGCGCGGTCGCGCTAGCGAGCGCGAGGCCGCTGGAGGCGGCCGCGCGCGAGCGCGCCGAGGCGCTGGCCGCCCGGCTTGGGCCGGTGACCGCTGGATGGGCCGCGGCCGAGCGCGCGGCGCGTCTCGGCGAGCTGGTGCGCGCGCTCGGCACGCGGCTATTCGGCGCGGTCGAAGCCGAGCGCGCGCGGATCGCGCGCGACCTGCACGACGACCAGGCCCAGCTGCTCGCCGCCGCGCGGCTTGCGCTCGAAGGCGGACGCGACGAAGCGCGTGCCATCTTCGAGCGGCTGGAGGGAGAGTTGAGTGTACGGCTGCGCGAGTTGCGCCCGGCGGAGATTGGCAAGCGCACGCTCGGCGCTGCGCTCCGTGCCGAGCTCGATTCTCTGACCGCTGGCGGAATGGCGACGAAGCTCAAGGGCGCGGCAGCGGCCAATCGCCTGCCGCCCAACGTCGCCCAGGTGTGCTACCAGGTCGCGCGCGAGGCGCTGGCCAACGTCGTCCGGCACGCCCGCGCCACGCAGGTCGAGGTTCTCGTGGCGTGCGATACCGGCGTCGCCCGGCTTACCGTAAGCGACAACGGCCGCGGGATCGAACCCGGTACGCGCGCCGCGGACGGGATGGGCCTTGGCGGACTTGCCGAGCGCCTGGAATTTCTTGGCGGTGCGATGCGAATCGAGTCGCGGCGCGGAATGACCCGGCTGGTGGCCGAGATTCCGCTGGAGTAGCGATCGTGGCGATGGGCAGCGAACGCACCCGCGTCCTCATCGCCGACGATCATCGCCTGTTTCGCGAGGCACTGCGGTCCGTGCTCGAACGCGAGTGCGACGTCGTCGGCGAGGCGGCCACCGGCGAGGAAGCGCTGGCGCTCGCCGCCCGCACGCATCCCGACATCGTGCTGCTCGACCTCGGGATGCCGGGTGTGGGCGGCCTCAACGCGGCGCATCGTCTGGCCAAGGAGGCGCCGAGTTCCCGGGTCGTAATCCTCAGCCAGCACGACGACGAGGAGTACGTGGTCGAAGCGATGGTCGACGCCGGCGCGGCCGGCTACCTGGTCAAGACCGACGCCGCCGCCGAGTTGCTGAGCGCGCTGCGCGCGGTTGTCTCGGGCCGGCGGTATCTGAGCACCGCGGCTGCGCCCGCCGTTCTCGCGCGTCTAAAAAGCGCGCGCAAAGCGGTGCCCCGCGGTGGGCCCGGCGCCGCAGTAAAGCTCACCCGGCGCGAGCGCGAGGTCTTAAGCCTGATCGGCGAGGGCGCAACCAGCAAGGACATCGCTGGCGCGGCTGGGAATCAGCCCCAAGACCGCGCAGGTCCATCGCGACAACCTCAAACAGAAGCTCAAGGCCAAATCGACGGCCGCAATCGTGCGTTACGCGATCAAACATAAGTTGATTCGCGCCGACTAGGACGCCGCCGCCGGTTCGATTTTTCGCCGCGCTCCGTGATAATTGGGGAAGCCCGGCCCTGGTTGGGGCGAAAGGAGCCTGATTACGGCGATGGCGGAAATTGGATTGTTCGAGGCGATGTACTCGGCGCGCGCGCTCAGGCGCTTCAAGCCCGACCCGGTGCCCGATGAGATCATGACCAAGGTGCTCGACGCGGCGATTCGCGCGCCGTCGGGCAGCAACGCGCAGTCCTGGGTGTTCATCGTGGTCAAGGACGCGGAGAAGCGCCGCCAGCTTGGCGCGATCTATCACAAGGCGTCGAAGATCCTGACCGCGCTCTACGCCGAGCGTCCGCGCGCGAGCCATTTCACCGACGAGCAGTACAAGCGTTTCTGGAGTTCGGTGGTCTACCTGTTCGAGCACATGCACGAGGCGCCGGTGCTGTTGCTCGCCTGCCTTAGATCTGCGCCGGCCGGCTCGGGAGCGGCCACGCTCAGCCCGGAGGTGCAGGCCGCGATGGCGAAAGCCGCGCGCACCCAAGGCGCCAGCATCTATCCCGCCGTCCAGAACATCATCCTGGCGTGCCGCGCCTTCGGTCTGAGCACGGTTCTGACCACGATTCACGCCTTCTTTGAGGAAGAGGTCAAAGCGATCGTTGCCCTGCCGCCCGAAGTCGCGACCTTCGCGCTGATGCCGATCGGTTATCCGCTCGACAAGATCGGACCCGTCCGCCGCCGGCCCGTAAACGAGGTCGCCTGCCTCGACACTTACGGGAAGCCCTGGCCCGGCTAGCCGCTCGGCGGCGCAGGGGCGGGGGTTGATGCGGGCGCCGCGATGATCCCGCTGCGCGACAATGTTGCACGCCATCGGCTGAGCCCGGTCAACACGCTGCTCATCGCGGCCAACGTCGCCGCGTTCGCGTACGAGCTGTCGCTCGGCCCGCGGGCGGAGGGGTTTGTCACGCGCTACGCGATGGTGCCGGCGCTGATAGCCCGCGCGCATCTGCATGGCGCGGTGCTGTTCGGAGCGCACGGCCGGCTATGGCCGCCGTTTACGGTTCTTACCTCGATGTTCATCCACGGCAGCGTGGGCCATGTTGCAGGTAACATGCTCTACCTGTTCATCTTCGGCCCCGCGGTCGAGGAGCGGACCGGGGCGTCGCATTACCTGTCCTTCTACCTCCTGAGCGGCATCGCCTCGGCCGCAGCGACGGTGGTGATGGCGCCGCAGTCGATGGTGCCGGTGATTGGGGCGAGCGGCGCGATCGCGGGGATCCTTGGCGCCTATTTCATTCTCTATCCGCGCGGGAGCATCCTGACTTTCTTTCCGCCCTTCTTCCTGCGCGTTCCCGCGGTGCTTTATCTGATCGTCTGGTTCGCCGCGCAACTCTATTCGGGGATCGCGAGCGGCGCGGCGCCTTCAATGATGGGCGGCGTGGCATGGTGGGCGCACATCGGCGGTTTTTTGTTCGGCGTCGGCGCGGGACCGATAGCGGTGCGGCCGCCCGAGCGCGGGCGCGTCGCGCGGCGTTAGTCCTTCTTCGTTCGTGCCTTTCATTTGTTGATAGTGTGCAAAGTCTTTCAGGGTTTGTGCGATATTCGCGCCGCGTCCACTTGTCCCCTGCCGCCGCATCGCCGATACTTGATTTCCGGTTGCGCGGGGCGGTTCGAGCGGAAAGGGGCGGAAGGGGTCGGTTGTGGCGGCGGCATCCACGGATGACATTCTAAGGCGCGTACCTCCACAGAACCTGGAGGCCGAGCAATCGGTGCTCGGCGCGATCCTGCTCGAGAACGAGGCCATCAACCAGGCCGTCGAAGTTCTCAATCCCGACGACTTCTATCGCGAGTCCCATCGCGAGATCTTCCGCGTGATGATCGATCTGTCGGATCGCAACCAGCCGGTCGACGCGATCACGATGACCGACGCGTTGCGCACGCGCGGCAAGCTCGAAGCGATCGGCGGCCCAGCCTACATCGCAGAGCTCGCGGCCTGCGTCCCGACCGCTTCCAACGTCGCGCACTACGCGCGCATCGTGCGCGAAAAGGCGGTGCTGCGCGCGCTCGCCTCGACCGCGACCGAAATCGCCTCTTCCGCTTACGACGCGCCCGCGCGGGTGGACGAGTTCCTCGACGAGGCCGAGCACAAGATCTTCGAGATATCCGAGCGCCGCATCCGTGCCTCGTTCCACACGATGCACGAGCTGACGCGCGAGTCGCTCAAGATCATCGAGCGGCTCTACGAGCGCAAGGAGATGGTGACGGGCGTGCCGACCGGCTTCACCGATCTCGACCGCATCACCGCCGGCCTGCAGCCAGCCGACCTGATCGTGCTCGCGGCGCGCCCCTCGATGGGCAAGACGGCGCTCGCGCTGAATATCGCCGCATACGCGGCGACCGAGGCGGAGCCGCGCCGCGGCGTCGCGTTTTTCTCCCTCGAAATGTCCAAGGAGCAGCTCGTGCTGCGGCTTTTGTGCTCGGAGGCTCGGGTCGATAGCTCCAAGGCGCGCGCCGGCTATCTCGGCGAACGCGACTTTCCCAAACTCGCGGTGGCGGCGGCGCGCCTGGCCGAGGCCCCGATCTTCATCGACGACAGCTCGGACACTTCTGCAATCGTGCTGAAGGCCAAGTGCCGGCGGCTCGCGCGCGATTCCAGCGCCAACCTGGGACTGATCATCGTGGACTATCTGCAGCTGATGCGCGCGGCGCGGCCCGGCGAATCGCGAGAAAAGGAGATCGCCGAGATCTCGCGCTCGCTCAAGTCGTTGGCCAAGGAACTGCGCGTCCCGGTGATCGCGCTTTCGCAGCTCAACCGTCAGGTCGAAACGCGCCCCGACCGCCGCCCGCTGCTCGCCGACCTGCGCGAGTCGGGCGCGATCGAGCAGGACGCCGACGTGATTGCCTTCATCTATCGCGACGAAATGTACCATCGCGACAGCAAGGAGCCGGGCGTGGCCGAGGTGATCGTCGCCAAGCAGCGCAACGGCCCTACCGACACGGCCAAGCTCACCTACATCAGCCAGTTCACCCGCTTCGAGAACTACGCGCCGGAGACCGGCTACTTCGAGGGCGCGGAAGAACGCTAGACGGGGCGCGCGCCCACGCGTATGCGGCGGACACCAATCCGATTGCGGCGCCGCGGCGCGCCGGGTTAACTTGCGCCCAGCATCACCGGAGGTGCAGATGAACCGCTGGAAGATTGGCGACGTCACAATCACCCGGGTCGTCGAGATGGAGACGACCTCAAAAGCCACCTTTGTGCTGAAAGACGGCTCGCCCGAGAACATCCGCACGGTGCCCTGGCTGCGCCCGCACTTCGCCAACGCGGACGGCAAAGTGATCATGAGCGTGCACGCCTTCGTCATTGAAGCGCCGGGCCATCGCATCGTCGTCGATACCTGTATCGGCAACGACAAGCGTCGCGCGTTTCCCGGATGGAACATGCTGCAGTTGCCATTCCTGGCTGACCTGGAGAAGGCCGGCTTCGCGCGCGAATCGATCGATCGTGTGCTCTGCACTCATCTACACGTCGATCATGTCGGGTGGAACACGATGCTCGTTGACGGCAAATGGGTGCCGACGTTTCCGCGCGCGCGATATCTCATCGGACGCAAGGAGTGGGACCACTGGTCGAAAGCGAGCGAGGCCGACACGCGTGAATTGCTCGCCGACTCGGTGCGTCCGGTGTTCGAGGCCGGCCTTGCCGACCTTGTCGAAAGCGACGCGCGCATCTCCGGCGAGGTCCGCCTCGAAGCGACTCCCGGACACACTCCCGGCCATCACAGCGTCCGTATCTCCTCGCGCGGAGAGGAGGCGGTGATCACGGGCGACCTGATGCATCATCCGGTGCAGATGGCGCATCCGGAATGGGGCAGCCAGTTCGATACCGATTTCGCCCAGGCGATCGCGACCCGGCGCGCGTTCCTTGAAAGGTACGGCGACAAGCCAGTCCTCGTGCTGGGGACGCACTTCGCGACGCCGAGCGCGGGCCGGATCGTCCGCGACGGCGACGCCTGGCGGCTTGAAGTCTAATTGGCCACTGGTTCGGTTGTTCGGTCGCCGCGGCACTGCGGAGGGTAGGGAGGTCAAAGTCTGGTTGGGAGATCGGGCAAACGGCGCGCTGAGTGCTCACGAATTTTTCATTCGAAAAATCCGGAAACTCCGCCACCCCGCTCGCCGCTACCGCGGCCAAGACGAAGAAGGCCCGCCAGCACGGTGGAGAAGCCACGCCGGCGAGCCTTGGGGACGCCGATGCGTCCTGCGGGGTGCAGAGACGCCCGGCAACTTCGACAACTACGCCTGCGCCCGCGGTTAGGTCCAATTAGCTGATCGGCGGCGAAGAGCTTCGTCGCGGACCTTTAACTTACGAACTTTGCGGCAATAGTCGTTATGCCGACGTCGCTGCCCAGATGAAGCTCTATCGGCATTGGGTTCGAGCTGTTGCTCAAGTCGAAGCCGTTCGCGGTGCAGAGAACGCGACTGTACCGCCGAGCTGCTGGATTAGAACCTCCAGGGAGACGTTTTGGATCACTCCCGAAAACGTGTACGAGCCGTGCTTCGGATCGTAGACAAACGAGCCGGCCGGGATCGTGACTGAGTACGTACCCGCGTTCGTGACTGAGTGCGTACCCAGCCACAGATAGACATCCGGGGTCGAGGGATTGACCGCAGACCCGTTCGCGGCCGGAGTGGCTGTCCCATTAACATTGAAGCTGGGTTTCTTGCCGCCGTGAATCTGTACGTTAGCCGAGAACGAGGAGAAGGGAATCCACGCGGGCGACGGTGTGTAAAGCTCAGCGCTGGGGGTCGCCGTGGAGTTGGAGCCCTCACCACCGGCGAGCAACACCTGGCCGCTCGCGAGCAATGTGGCAGTGCCGGACAATCGTTGCGCAATCGGACTACGAGTTGAAAAAAACTCCTCAAAGCTCGGATGGTATAGTTCGGCCGAGGTGGCAATCCCAGAACCGTCCGATCCCAGCACCTCCAGAACCTCGCCATCAGGCAGCGCGATAGCCGTTTGATTGACGCGCTGCTTAGTCATGTTGCCGGTGAAGCTGAACGAACCTGAGGCGGGGTCGTAGATCTCGGCGCAGGCGAGGAATCCGCACACCCCGCCCCCGCTGATGAGGATTGTGCCATCCGGCAGCGGCGCGGCGGCGGCGCCCTCCCGAGCAATGTGCATATTGCCGGTCGAACTGAAGCTGTCTGTCGATGGGTCATAGATTTCCGCACTGGCATCGGGGCCTGCGAAGAGGATGCGGCCATCGGGCAGCGGGGCACTCGCAATTGGACAGCGGTTCACCACCATTGAGCCGGCGGTGGGAGCGAATGTGCCAGAGACGGGGTCATACAGTTCAGCTCTCGTCGGCGAGGTCTCAGAGCAGCCAGCGATGAGAACCTTGCCATTGTTAATTAAGCAACCACGCGGCTGCATTTTGACGCGGGGTGTTCATGTTCCCCGTCGGCGTAAAAGTACCGCTCGCAGGGTCAAAAATCTCCGCGCTGTTGAGAGAAATGCCGAAGCTGTCGCCTCCGATGACGAGCACTTGGCCGCTCGCGAGTCGCACCGCCGTGGCATTCTCACGTCCCTGATTGAGGCTTCCGGTGGGCGCGAATTGACCAAGCGCGCGATCATATATCTCTGCGCTCTGTAAAGCAGCGACGTGACCTGATTGCTGGACGCCGCCCGCCACCAGAACCTGCCCATTGGCCAGCAGTGTCGCCGTCTGGCCGAAGCGTGGCGTGGACATGCTGCCCGTCAGAGAAAAGGTCCCCGGCGTCTGAGACCAGGCGGGAGCAGCGAGCATCAAAAAGGAGGCAAACGTCACCTGCAAAGAGGCGACTAGTTTCAAGATATCCACGCATCGCTTGAAACAATTTGTCCGCATGATGACAAACGTAGCATCAATTACTGTTACAGCGCAAATATCGGCAACCGAGCAAGCCGTCCCTACCGTCGCGCGCGCAGAGCGTTAAGCGCTGATGCAAAAATTGTGAAACGTGGGCAGGCCGCCAGTTTGCAGCAACCGCCCACCGAGCAACTTCGTCACCGTCCGGGCGCGGTTGCCCGGTTGCGCACTGCCGGATTCATCCAGCTATCTCGGGGGCGCCGGGGCCGCGTTAAGGTGACAACGCTTCGCGACGCCGAGCGCGGGCCGGATCGTCCGCGACGGCGACGCCTGGCGGCTTGAAGTCTAGGCGGCCGCTTCGATTTCAGCCGGCCTGTCGGCCGCAGCCTTGCGGCTTGAACACTCGCGCCGTTGACGCCGGATATTTCGCCAGCATCGACGCCGGACGAATCGGGCGCGCCACGAGATTGCCTCCGCAATTCGGGCAGCGACCGCCCAGCCTGTTGTCCACGCAATCGCGGCAGAACGTGCACTCGAACGAGCAGATCATCGCGTCGGCCGCCGCCGGCGGCAAATCCCTGTTGCAACATTCGCAGTTTGGTCTGAGCTCGAGCATCTTCGCCTCACATTGAAATTCGCTTCGACGATTACTCAGAGGTTCCAACCTATCAAACGCTCCCGTGAGTCAGGAACACCAGCGTGTAGGCGATCTCGCTTCGACAATCATGCGTTTCAGTAGGTGCTGTTTGACTTAAGTTTGCCGCGATGGTTAGGAAAGCAAGCGTGGGTTTTCGGAAGGCGAGATCGATCTCGCTTCGCGATTCTGGAAGGGAGATATTTCGGAACTGGCCTGAGCGCAGCGGGGGAGATGCGAAAGCGGATGCGGCGGCCGAATCGGCCGCCGCACCCGCTTTGGGGCGAACGTCGTAGCGCATCGCGCGCGAGGCGATTAGACTGCCGCGAAAGCTCAGACGCAGGGAGGACGGCTCATTCCTGACTCCGATGACATGGCGGTGGCTCGCACGCTCGACGCCGCACGCGCGCTTGCTCCGAAAGTCCGCGCCGCGGCAGACGAAATCGAACAGGGACGCCGGCTGCCGCCGCATCTGGTGCGCGAGATGCAGCGCGCCGGGATGTTCCGGATGGCGATGCCGCGGGCGTGGGGCGGGCCGGAACTCGATTTTCTCACGCAGGTGCGCGTGATCGAGGAGTTGTCGATCGCCGACGGATCGACCGGCTGGTGCACGATGATCGGTATCGACGGCGGCTACATGACCGCATACATCGACCAGTCCGTGGCGCGCGAGATGTATCGCGACCTCGACGCGGTAACGGCGATCACATTTGCTCCACCGGGCAAGGCGGTGAAGACCAGGGATGGCTACATCGCGAACGGCCGATGGCCGTTTGGGAGCGGCTGTCAGCATGCAACCTGGCTCATCGGCCATTTTCTGATCTTCGAGGGCGATTCGCCGCGCCTGATGCCCAACGGCCTCCCCGAAACCCGTTTCGGTTTTCTGCCGACTGCGGAATGCGAGATTCTCGATACGTGGTACACCAACGGCCTCCGCGGAAGCGGCAGTCACGACTGGACGGTCAAGGATCGTTTCATCCCGGAGGAACGGACCTTCAACCTGGCCGCACCCACCATCTACCGGGAAGGCCCGCTCTATGCGTTGCCCAATTTGCTCATCTACAAGGTGTCTGGAGTGCACCTTGGAATCGCGCGCGGCGCGATAGAAGAATTCATCGCGATGGCCTCGAACAAGGCGCTGACTTTCAAATCTCCGGCGGCGGGCAAACCCGGGATGCTGCGCGAGGAGGCTTACGTTCAAAGCGCGGTGGCCCAGGCCGAGGCGCTGCTCAGTTCGGCGCGCGGCTTTGTCTACGAAGCGTTCGGCGACATGTGGAACACGATGGCAGCCGGCGACCCTCCGTCGCACAAGCAGCGCGCACGCGGCCGGCTCGCGATGGCGCATTCGAGCGCCGCATGCCTGCAGGCGGTCGAACTGCTGTACAAGGCCAACGGAGGATCGTCCGTTTATAGCGGCAATGCGTTCGATCGCCGTCTGCGCGATATGCAGACCGCCAATCAGCACACGGTCGTGTCGGTCAAGACCTGGGAGGTCGCCGGGCGCGTCCTGCTCGGACTGGAGCACAACTACGGCCTGCTGTTCTGACCCGGCTCTCCGCTCGTGGCGGATGACTTCCGCGCGAATTTTCGCTATTGCCGTCGCAGAGCGCCTGAACGCACTCCTCAAGGAGCGAACAGCCGATGGCCGAAACGGACAGCGCCCCAGCCGACCGCAGCCAGATTGCCTTTGCCCGATGGGACAGGCGGATGCGCGAGTCGCTTCGCCCGCTCGTCACCAAAAAGCTCATTGGCGAGCACAAACGCGACCCGGTCGGCATCCACAGCGACGCGCTGGACCGCGTGCTCAACTACTTTCGCCGCCCCAACCTGCTCGACCAGTTCGTAATCGTGTGCACGCGGCCGTTCAAACAATGGCGCGTCGCGCGGATGACTGGCGTTCCCGGCCAGGCGCCGGTCTTCGTCGACGAGCGCTCCTACAATTCGGAAGCCAAGGCGGCGCACGCCGTCTTCCTGATGCGCGTCGATCAGTTAATGCGCGACTAGCTATCCGCCCCCATCCGCGACCGAACGGAGACCACCGCCACATGGCAAACAAACACATCCACGGATACAGCGATCAGATCAGCGTCAAACCCGGCGAGCGCATCCGCTTCATGGTGAGCCTCGAAGGCGCCACGCGCTATCGCGCCGACATCGTGCGCCTAATCAACGGTGACGCCAATCCGGCCGGTCCGGGCCCCAAGGAAGAAGTGATCGCGACTCCCGTGAGCGGCCAATATCCGGGACGTTTCCAGCCGACCTACAGCGGCTCGCATATCGCGATCGACGATGCGGGCGCGCTCCTTAACGTCGGACACTCGATCTCGGTTCACGCCTTCATAATGCCGACCACGCCGGCGCGGCGCGCGCAGGGAATCGTGACGCGCTGGGATCCGGAGCGGCGCGCGGGGTGGGCGCTGGTCATCGATGAGCACGGACGGCTTGCAATATGGCTCGGCGACGGCGCCGGGCATCTCGTTCAAATCGCCGCGCCGGAGCCTTTGAGCGCGGGGCTCTGGTACTCCGCCGGCGCCAGCCACGACGGCGCGAGCGGACGCGCGATCCTGCACCTCGCGCCGGTACACAACGCAGTCAATTCGATCGTCGGGCGCATAGCTGTGCTGCCGCCTGCGCTGATGCACGCGGCGACCGCCGAGCAGGTAAACTTCCACTCGGAATCGGTGGCCGTGATCGCCGGATGGGCCGCGGGCAAGGCGGCTTCAGGAGCCCTCATTGTCGGCGGCCATTACAACGGCAAGATCGATCGGCCGCGCGTCTATGGCCATGCGCTCGGCGCGGGTCAATTCGACGAACTGGCCGCGGGTCGCGAGCCGGACAGCCGCGGCCTTGTCGCGCGATGGGACTTCGCCGACGGCATCGGCCTCGACGGCATCGCGACCGATCGCGTCACCGACGCCTCGGGCAACGATCTACACGGACGATGCGTCAACGCGCCGGCGCGCGCGATGACCGGACACAACTGGACCAGCCGCGAAGAGCATTTCATCCACGCGCCCGCCGAGTACGGCGCGATCCATTTCCACGACGACGACCTCGAGGACGCCGGCTGGGAGATGGACTTCGAGTTGGTAGTTCCGGATACGATGTGCTCCGACGTTTACGCGGCGCGGGTCAGCGCCGGCAACGCGGTCGATTACATCCCGTTCATCGTGCGCGCGCCGTCGAGCGGTCCCACCGCCAAGATCGCGTTCCTGGTTCCGACCGCTTCCTACCTCGCCTACTCAAACGAGCATTTGAGTTTCGGACAGGGCACCCAGGCGATCGTCGGCCACACGACGGTGCTGGGGCCCGAAGACATTTATCTCTATGAACATCCGGAGTTCGGGCTTTCGACCTACGATCATCATTCCGACGGCAGCGGCGTATGCTACGTCTCGCGGCTGCGCCCGATTCCCAACATGCGGCCGCATCATCGCTTCGGCGGAACTCTATGGGGGCTCGCGGCCGACCTTCACCTCGTCGACTGGCTGAACGCGAGGGGCTTTCGCTACGACGTCATCACCGACGAGGACCTGCATCGCGAGGGCGCCGCGCTGCTTCGCGGCTATAATGTGGTGCTCAGCGGCACCCATCCCGAATACTACTCGTCCGCGATGCTCGACGGGTTGGAAAACTATCTCATCACGGGCGGGCGACTGATGTATCTCGGCGGCAACGGTTTTTACTGGATCACGTCGTACCATCCCGGAAAGCCGTACCTGGTCGAGGTGCGCAAGGCGGAAGGCGGATCGGGCGCCTGGGAGGCGCAACCGGGCGAGTATTTTCACAGCACCACCGGAGAGCGCGGCGGCGTATGGCGCAGCCGCGCTCGCCCCCCGCAGAAGCTCGTTGGCGTCGGCTTCGCGGCGCAGGGCTTCGACCGTTCGTCGTATTTTCGGCGCATGCCCGACAGCACGCACTCCAACGCGAGCTTCATCTTCGAAGGCGTCGGCGAGGACGAACTGTTGGGCAACTTCGGCCTCGTCGGCGACGGCGCCGCCGGCCATGAGCTCGACCGCTACGATCGCGCGCTCGGCACGCCGCCCAACACGATGCTGCTCGCGAGTTCGGAAGGGCACAGCGACAACTATCTTCGCGTAGTCGAGGAGATCGCATTCAATTATCCGGGCACCGGCGGCAGGCAGGACTCGGGCGTGCGCGGCGATATCGTGTACTTCACCACCGCGGGCGGTGGCGCGGTTTTTTCCACGAGCTCGATCGCCTGGTGCGGAAGCCTCTCCCATAACAACTACGACAACAACGTCTCGCGCATCACGGGCAACGTGCTCGAACGCTTCGCCAGCGACGAGCAGCCGCCCGGCACTTGACGCGGGCCGAGGTGCGCGATGAGACGGCAGGTCGGCACCGTCGCCGAACTCTGGCGCTACCCCGTCAAGTCGATGGGCGGCGAGCACGTCAGCGAGATGTCGCTGACCGAGCGCGGTGCCGTCGGCGACCGGCTCTATGCGATGCGCGAGCTCAAGTACGGTTCGATCATGAGCGCGCGAATCTGGTCGGCGATGCTCCAGTTGCGGGCCGTATGCGAGCGCGAGCCGGCGGATAACGCGCCGGCGCGCGTGCGGATCGAGCTTCCCGACGGTAGCGTGGTTTATGCCGGAGATCCCGGCGTCAAAGAAACCCTCTCGGCGCTGTTCGGACATCCGGTGCGGCTGGATCGTCCGCGAGGCGACGCGCCGCTCACACCCGCCGAGATCGACGCGATAACCAGGGGCGACGCTTATCTGCCGCCGCGCGATCTCTACGACGAGGACGTGGTGCACGTGCTCGCGAGCGGCACGCTGGAGCATCTGCGCCGGCTCTATCCGTCTGACTTCGATCCGCGGCGTTTTCGTCCGAACATTTATGTCGACACTGGCGCTGCGGAGGAGGGCTTTGTCGAAGACGGATGGCTCGGCGGCGAACTCGAAGTCGGCGACGGCGGCGCCCGGATCGCCGCAATGCGCCCGGCGCTTCGCTGCGCGATGACCATCCATCCGCAGGACGAGCTGCCCGCGGACCCCGCGATCCTGCGCACCGCCGCGCAGCATCACGGCGCCTATGTCGGCGTCTTCGCCGCGGTCGGCGCGCCTGGACGCGTATGCGTCGGCGATCCGGTGTGGCTGGTGAGGAACTGACCGAGCGCGCTAGGTGCGCGAAGCGAAGCAATCCAGGCCGCCGGTGAACTCGGCCATCCGGAACACGTCAGGCAGGATCTTCTCGAGAAATTCGCGATCGATATCGACCCCGTTGGCGCGCAGAAAAGGCTCGGCCTCATCGACAATCATCTTCCAGTCGTCGAAAAGCCGCAGCCGTTTGAACACATCGTCGTGCGGGGTGGCGCCGAGCGCTTCGACCAGCAGGTCGGTGTAGTTGAGCACGCGGAAGCCGCCCTCGCTCTCGGCGCGCACGAACGCCGCGTGGCAATTGTGATAAAAAGTGACGAGTACGTCGGCGCCTGTCTCGCGCACGCGATCGACCAACCGCGCGTGTTCCTTTTTCATCATCTCCGGCGCCCGCGCGCATCCCGAGCCGCCGCAGGTGTACCCGGACTCGAGCACCGTGTCGACGAGCTCAAGTTTCGGAATCGCGGCGATCACGCGCGCCACGTTGGCGCCCAGGTCCTTAAGGCCCACGTGGGCATGCAACACCGCTTTAAGCGGCAGCGGGCGGACGAACCTCTGGCGCAACTGGTCGAGATGATCGGAAAGATAGGTGGTGAAATGGCCGAACTCGAAGCTCGTCGACTTAAACCCGGCCAGCGTCTCGCCGATATGCAGATTGCACGACGGGCACCAGCTCAGCACCTTGTCCGGGCTTAGCCCCTCGAAGCGGGTGAGCGTCGCGTTGATCATTCGCTCACCCTTGCCCAGCTCGCCCTCCCATTTCGACTGCACGATGCCGCAGCACGCCCCCGGCCCGCCGACGACTTCGTAGTCCGCCCCGAGCGCATCGAGCACGTACATCGCGTTGAACAGGAGATGAGGCGTGCGGAGCGCGTTGCATCCGAGATAGAAAACGATCTCCGCCTGCGCGCGGCGTGGCGGCGCGAGCACGCGTGCGAACTCCGCCGGCAACAACTGCATTCCCGCCATCAGCCGGATCGCGCGCGACATTTTGCGGAAAAGCTGCGGCGTCTGCGTGCGCTCACCCGCATCTATCGTGTTGGCCAGCACCAGCATCTTGCGTGGGTTGACGCCTTCCGGACACGCGGGAATGCACTCGCCGCATCCGTTGCACGCGTGCGCGAAGGTTGCCGAAGCGCCTGCGAGCGGCGCGCGATGAGCCAGAAAATCGACCACGCCCTGCGCAACGGCCTTGGAATCGTGATCCTTGAGGCCGGCATACGGAACGACCGGGCATACTTCGACGCACTTGCCGCACGCCGTGCATGCTCGCAGCACTTTGGCCGTTTCGGAATCGAAGTAGCTTGCAAGCGATTGCGCCTGGGCGGCCATCGAGGAACCCTTCGTCGGCTTGCGCCGGCTCACAACCCGAAGCTATTCCGCGGCGTGCGGCGATGTCAATTCGCACGCCGCAGAGCTTTAAGAAGAAGCTACTTTGTCGCGGTCACCGGTGCGTTTACTTCCAACTCGCGCGCCAACATCCGGCGGAACAGTGCACGCAGCATCCCCAGGATTTCGGTGCGCTCGGCGAAGTCTCGTGCCGACGGCGCATGCAAGGCCTCCTGCAATTCGACCAGTAATCCTTGCAGTTGCACATTGCGCGCGCTAAGCGCGGCGGGCGATGGATATTCCAGTTCCGCTCCGCTGCGGCGATCGAGCGCCGTCAGCATTTTTTGCCCGAGCAATTTCAGGCCGGCGTCATCCGATTTCGCACGATCCATCAGTGCCGAGACATGGCGGAGAGTCTCCTCGATATCCTTGTTGTCCGCGTAAAAGTACGGCCCCACCTTATCCCACGCCTGAGATGCTCTGCGGATGATGCTTATCGCAACCTGAATCTGGCGCCGCGTCGGCCCCGCCGGTATTTCCGGCAGCACCGCTTCGCGCAGGCTGGATGCAACTCCGGCCAGTAAGTCGCCGATCGATGGTTTGGTCACGGCTGATTCCCCGGCTCGTCCGCCGTTGCTCACGCAGGCAGCCAGTCCAGAAACTGCTGCAGGTAGGCGGTTATGGTCGAGGCGCGATCGGCGAGAAAAAGGTTTCGCGTTCGCCCGTCCATGAAAGAGCGCGCGCCGGTCAGCGAAATGATGCTGTGCTTCACCTCGCCGAGCAGCCGATAGAACAGGAGCGTCGCGGGATCGACCTGGATGCCGCTCAGTTCGGTGTAACGGCTGACAAATTCATCCAGCGGGAACGTCTGCGGGCCCCAGAGCGAACGGTAGGCCCACGCGATGTCCTCGACCGGGTCTCCGAGATGAACCATCTCCCAGTCCAGCATGGCGTTGATGCGATCTTCTTCGTACAAAACATTCCCCAGGCGGAAATCGCCATGTACTATACTGATTCTGCGCGTGATCGGCTGATGCTCCCTAAGCCAGACGAAGGCCGCGACCATCACCGGATGAGGCTCCATCCGATGTTTCAGAAACAGCGCCCGCCAATATGATACCTGCTGAGCCGCCGCGGTCTCAGGGGTCGCGAACGGCAAGAAATCCACACCCAGCTTGCGCCAATCGAGCGTATGCAGTCTGGCTGCGACCACTACCAATTGTTGTGCGATAGCGCGGCTCAGCGCGGCGCCCTCCGGTTTCAGCAGCGGCAGTAAGTCCGTCGTGCCTGCCACCTTTTCCATGATAAAGGATGGCCGCTCGAGCCAGATTCCCTCCTCATCGATCCAGAGCGCGCGAGCGACCGGAACTCCGCTGTCCCAAAGCGCGCGCACCGTCCGGAATTCGGGAGCGAGGTCAGTTTCAAGCTGTCCGGCCTCGGCCTTGCGCAGCATTACGCAGCCGACCTTCCGCTCTCCCTCGCCGCCGACCCATCGCGCCTCAAACTCCCACGTCTGACGGGCATTGCCTGCGGTAATGGGCGCAAGGTTAGCTATGTGGATGTCGCGCGCGCCATCCAGGCGCGCAGCAAGAAAAGCCTTCAACCTGCGCTCGAGGTCCTGAGCTGCCTCAGGCGGCGTAGCGTTCATTCAAGGAAACT
The DNA here is from genome assembly GCA_035500095.1 of Candidatus Binataceae bacterium. Taxonomy (NCBI): domain Bacteria; phylum Candidatus Binatota; class Binatia (SeqCode); order Binatales (SeqCode); family Binataceae (SeqCode); species Binataceae bacterium (SeqCode). The sequence continues at coordinate 11,724 of DATJXN010000044.1, read as the reverse complement.
CCAACCCGGGCGGCCGCGCGCGCAGGCGTTATAGGCCTCAGGCTCCAGCGGCTGCAGAATGCCGGTCGTGGTCTCGCCGTCGCAGGTGACTTCGCAATGATGCTCGTCGAGGCCCATCAGGCGGCGGCGAACTTCGGCCCTGGTCACATCGTAATGGTCGCCCTCGACCACATTGTCCCCGACGTACTGGCCCTGGTAGATATTCTTGTCGGTCGTGCCGCCGTACATTCCGCATCGCATATAAGCAGTCTGGTATTCCAGACGCCGATAGTGAACCTGCTTTACTTCGCCCGAATCCAGTGTGTAGTCAATAACGCCCTCGAGGAATATCTGAGTATCCGGCTCGAATCTAAGCCGCCGCATCGTCTTGACGATCCGGCCCATTGCGGGCCTGGGATCACCGAAGTTGTACAGAATCGTATTGCCCCAGATCGAGAAGGTCTTGAACGATACCCAGTTGCCGCCAATCCATCCCGCGTGCAGCTTGCGGCCGGGCTGGAGGTTGGGACCCCCTACGCCCCGGCCGACCCCCCAATGCCGGTCGCGGGTACCACCGCTGGTCTCCCGTGTGAGTTCGATCCGCTCGCTGCCGACTTTCACCCAGCCTTGTGCGACGCCGAAACCTTCGAACCCCGCCGTGATATCGGCGCGCCGGCCGCGCGGCGACCCTTCAGCCATCGAGCCGGACGAAGCGTTGTAGATCTGCCGCCTGGTGTCCTGCCACTGAAGGTCGTAGCTTATGCCCCATTCATTTTCGTCCAGCACGTATCGCCACGCGCGGAGCCCTTGGACGATCGCCGGTTTCAGCGGACCAATCTCCATGTTCATCCGGTCGGCGCCAAGTCGCCGAAATGCGCGTACCGAAGTATGCTGGCCTCTCAAGTTCACGATTGCGTAAGCCTCGGCCGTATCGAGATTAGGGTAGAAGCTGAGGCCTGTGACGAGCAGCAGCTCGCCCTTGTTATCGTGGCAGATGACCCAGAAGCGCTCGTAAATGCGCGGGTCGGTTGACCATACTATGCGAATCGGGTCGGGAGTCTGATGGATCATGTAGTCATCGATCGGAGCGAGCGGAAATTGCTCGTCGAAATGACTATCGCCGATGACCAGGCTATGCTTGGGCTCCTGCACGTCTGTCTTTCCTCGAAATCTTGACCGCTGTGGCGGCTGCGGCCGGCGCTTCAACGCGGAGTCTAGATGACCGCTGGCAAACGCTGCAAACGCTCCGCAATTGCCGTTGCCACCGCGTAGCCGGCTGTCATATAGATTAGGCTCGGTGGAGCGAGACGGCGCTCGAATCGTGGTCGCTCACGGGAGGGAACCGATGATCCAGGTAACCGAGCTGAGCTACATGGGAATCGGGGTGAGAAATCCCGAAGAATGGAAGACCTTCGCCGCCAGCCAGATCGGCATGGAGTTTGTCGAGGGCGAAGAGCGCGGCCGCTCCTATCTGCGGATGGACTACTGGCATCATCGCATCGTGCTCCATGCCGACGACAGCGACGACCTGATGTACCTCGGCTTTCGCGTCGCGGGTCCCGAAGAATTCCGGGCAATGCAACAGCAATTGTCGTCCGCCGGCATAAAATTCCGCGTCGGCTCCGAGGAAGAAGCGGGCGAGCGCCATGTCCTCGAAGTGATGAAGCTAAGCGACCCGGACGGCAATCCGATCGAAATCTTTCACGGCCCGCACATTCAGTTCAGCAAGCCGTTTCGTCCGGGGCGCGGGATGCACGGGAAATTCAAAACCGGTGACGGCGGGATAGGACATTGCATCATCCGCGAGCGAGACGTCCCGGCCGCGATCCGCTTTTACCAGGCGCTCGGAATGCGCGGCGGTGTCGAGTACAAGTTCCAGATGGGCAAGCATGTGGCCACCCCGGTCTTTATGCACTGCAACCAGCGCGATCATTCGGTGGCGTTTGGAATCGGCGGCGACAAAAAGCGCATCAACCACCTGATGATAGAAGTGGACAACCTCGACGACGTGGGCCTCACTTACGATCTGGTACGCAAACAAAAGCTGCCGATCAGGATCACTCCCGGCAAACACTCGAACGACCACATGTTCTCGTTTTACGTCGGCAATCCCTCTGGATGGATGTGGGAATATGGATGGGGCGCCAGGCCAGCAACGCATCAGTCGGAATACTACGCTGAGGACATGTACGGGCATGAGTTCGAGCCGGGCGCGTTCGATTGAATACCAATTCCGGCGAATATATAAAAAATCCCAGCATCCGCAGCTAGGGCGTAAATAGAGCCGCGGCAGGCCGAATCGGACCCCGGCGCGGAGGCACATCAACGCGCTCTCACCGGCCGCGCCCGGCTATCTGCCTCGCGCGTTGGCCGAAACAGCGGGGAATTGTTAAAGATTGTGACGCGGACGGGCGCGACCGTCGGGCGCCGACCGTCTAGCGATGGAGGTTTGAACAGATGGCAGGAGATTGTTCCGAGGAAATCACCCACCTGGCGGGGACTGACCTCGCAATCATCAAGGGCGGCCAGGGAAAGCCCCTGCTCGTCCTGCACGAAGAGATGGGGCATCCGGGATGGCTGAACTGGCACGCGGCTCTGGCCCGGGAACGCACCGTTCTGATTCCGATTCAGCCCGGTTTCGGCAAGTCGCGTCGCGTCGAGGCGATCCGCAACGTCCACGAGCTGGGACTCTTCTACTCATGGATGCTGCGCGACATGAATCTGGCGCAGGTTGACGTGATCGGATTCTCGCTCGGCGGATGGGTTGCGGCCGAGATGGCGGCGGCCAACCCGCGGCAGTTCCGCAAGATGGTTCTGGTAGCGCCGCTCGGGATAAAGCCTCCAGAGGGCGAAATTTTCGACATCTTCGTGGTCACCCAACGCACACCGCTCAACCTGAGCGTTTACGATCCGGAGAACACTCCTGAGTTCGCCGGGCTGTATGGGGGTCAGCGGACTCCGGAGCAGTTCGAGGCTTTCGAGGATGCACGCACCGAAATCGCGCGCATCGCCTGGGAGCCGATTCTTCATAATCAGAGCCTGCCGCACTTTTTGCAGGGCGTAAGCGGTCTGCCGACGCAGATCGTCTGGGGCCGCGAGGATGCGCTGGTGCCGGTGAGCGCCGCGCAAGCCTACAAAGAGGCGCTTTGCAATACCGAGACCCGGCTCAAGATTTTCGATCATTGCGGCCATCGTCCGGAAATCGAAAAGTCGGCGGAGTTCATCGCTCTGATCAAGGATTTCCTCGCCTGATACGGGCTATAGCGTGAGCTGAAGGAGACGAGCCATGCATATAATGTATTTCACCGAACGTCCTTACCGCGAAGTTCCCGAGGACGAAGTAATAAAGAACCGCAGCTTCTTCGGAGTTCCCAACCGCTTTTTCGATCGCGAGGTCGGCGCGCGGCTGTATAACGAATATCTGGATGAAGCCGTGTATGCCGAAGAAATGGGTTTCGACGGCATCATGCTGAACGAGCATCACGGCACTCCGTTCTGCATGGGCGCGGTGATGAACGTCGAGGCCGCGATCCTCGCACGAATCACCAAAAAAGTACGTATCGTGCTACTGGGTAATCCGCTGCCGACGCTGAAAAATCCGCTGCGGATGGCGGAAGAGCTGGCTGAAATCGATTTGATTTCTAGCGGACGCCTGGTACCCGGATGGGTTCGCGGCGCCGGTAGCGAGCAGATCTTCAACAATGCCAACCCGGCGTACAATCGCGAGCTTTTCAACGAGGCGCACGACGTCGTGATCGCGGCCTGGACGCGTCCCGGTCCGTTTCGATGGGAGGGCAAGCATTTCACGTACCGCTTCGTCAATCCATGGGCGCTGCCGTATCAAAAGCCGCATCCGCCGATATGGATTCCCGGCGTGATCAGCCCGGAGACTGTCATCTGGTGCGCGCAGCATCGCTATCCATACATCGGACTGGGTACCGCTCTGCAGTCCACTGTCGAATTGTGGAATCTCTATGGCGACACCGCGATGCGGGAAGGCTATACCGCTGGAAGTGAGAATTTCGGCTATCTGCAGCAGATCTTCGTGGCCGAGACCGAGGAGAAAGCGCAGGAACTGGGGCGCGCCGCGCTGTTCGGCGGCGGCGCCGCGAACTTCTCGCGGCCCGAGTGGACTTTGCCACCTGGCTACAACTCGAAGGAAGCCACCCGCCGCCTCGCGCGCCAGGCGAGTGATTACGGCTTTCTCGGCCTCACCAGCGAGAAGCTCCAGGAAAGCCGCGACGATCATCATGGCGGCGATCACCATGGCAAGGATACCCGCGGCAGACTGCGCCGCGGTGAGGTCGGTCTTGAAGAGGCGAAGCGCAAAATCTACGGCACGTACCAGAAAGCGCAGGACGGCCTGCAGATCATCATTGGCACTCCGAAGTCCGTGTTGCCCAAGCTGCGGCTGATCATGGAAGTCCTGCATCCGGGCATCTTCGGGCTGTTTCAGGCACAGGGGCCGCTCACGCTCGAACAGCGGATGACCAGCACGCGGCTATTGGGACAGGAGGTGCTCCCCGCGATGCGCGAGATCGCAAAGGAACTGGGTATCGTGGATCCATTCGAGCGCCAGCCCGGGTCGCGTCCACATATCACAGGCACCCAACGGGATTCGCTGGTCGATCTTGACGCGCTCAAGCGGGCGCCCAAACGGGACGAGTCGATACGCGTATAGCTATGGAGGACGAGTAGTGGAATTCGGAGTAACGGTAATAACTCATATCAGCAAATCGCCTGAGCAAATCCGGCTCGCAGAGGAACTCGGATATGATCGCGCGTGGGTGCCGGATTCGCAGATGATCTGGTCCGACTGCTACGCGACGATGGCGCTGGCGGCCGCGAGCACGAAGCGGATCAAGATCGGGACCGGCGTGGCGATCGCCGGCACGCGAATTGCGCCGGTGACCGCACATTCAATCGCGTCGATCAATCAGATCGCGCCGGGTCGCACGTTCCTCGGTATTGGCACCGGCCATACCGCGATGCGCGTGATGGGCCAGGATCCGATCGGAGTCAAGGACTTTCGCGAATACCTGCGCGTCACGCGCGAGCTGCTCGACGGCAAGGCCGTCGACTACACCTATCGCGGCAAGACGCGCGAGATAAAATTCCTACATCGCGACCGCTATTTCATCAATCTCGACAAACGTATCCCGATGTATATCGCGGCCAATGGTCCAAAGGCGTGCGAGGCGGCCGGCGCCTACGGGGACGGATGGACCACCATCGGCAGGACCACCGAGGACCTTGAATCGCGCCTATCGCACATTCGCGCCGGAGCGCAGGCGGTCGGACGCAAAGTAGGCTCTGACTTCCACGTCGTGCTCTTCACTTCGGCTTCGGTATTGAAACCCGGCGAACGGCTGACCAGCGAACGGGTCATCGATGAAACCGGACCCTGGGTAACCTGCGAACTGCACTTCTTTTACGAGATCTGGAAAAAAGAGAACAAAAACGATGCTCTCATCCCACCCTACTTCCGCGGCGTCTGGAGCGACTACGTAAAGCGCGTCGAAAGCTTCAGTCTGCCGGAAAATGCAAGGTTCCGTCAGATCCACGACGGCCATGCGACTTTCGTGCAGCCAGACGAGCGCCGCTACGTCACGCCCGACGCGATCAGGGCAACCGGACTGGTCGGCACGCCGGAAGAGATAATCGCGCAGATTCGCGATCTCGAAAAGATCGGAATCAAAGAGATTAACATCGTGCCCGGACCTGATTTCGCCGAAGGGCCGTTCCGCGACCTGGCGAAGCACGTTATTCCGGCTTTTCGATAGTCTTTGCTGGTGTAAAGACCCGGGCAAACGCGACTTCTTCCGTACAAGCCGCGCTTGTCCGGGTCGCGACCGGCCCGCACTTATTGCGAATACGTAACGAGGCATTCATGGATTTTGAACTTTCGAGCGCTCAGCGCGAAATCCGCGACGCGGTTTCAAGTCTGTGCGCCCGATTCGGTGACGAGTACTGGCGTCAGTGCGACGAGCGCAATGCGTATCCGGAAGAGTTCGTACGCACGCTCAGCGAGGCCGGATGGCTCGCCGCGTTGATCCCGCAAGAGTACGGCGGCGCCGGCCTCACCATGCTCGACGGTTCGATCATTCTCGAGGAGATAAACCATTCCGGCGGCAACGCCGCCGCCTGCCACGCCCAGATGTACACGATGGCGTCGGTGCTCAAGCATGGCAGCGAGGAACAGAAGCGCCGCTACCTGCCGCGCATCGCTTCCGGCGAACTGCGCCTGCAGGCGTTCGGCGTGACCGAACCCGACGCCGGCTCCGAAACGCCCAAGATCAAAACCTTCGCCCGGCGCACGGGCGACAACTATATAATCAACGGCGGCAAGATATTCACTTCGCGCTATCAGCATTCCGACATGCTATTGCTGCTGACGCGAACGACCGCTTTCGAAGACGTCAAGAAAAAGACCGACGGTATGAGCCTGTTTCTCGTCGATCTGCATCAGTACGGCAGCGCGATCAAGGCCGTGCCTATCCCCACCATGATCAACCACAGCACCAACCAGCTTTTCATCGACAATCTGACAGTACCGCGCGAAGCGCTAATCGGCGAGGAAGGCAAAGGCTTCAGCTATCTTCTGAGTTCGCTGAACGCCGAGCGTATCCTGGTCGCAAGCGAATCGATCGGCGACGGCCGTTGGTTCGTCGAGCATGCGGTCAACTACGCCAACGAACGCAAAGTTTTCGATCGCGCGATCGGCATGAACCAGGGCGTGCAGTTTCCGATCGCGAAGGCTCACGTCTCGGTCGAAGCGGCCTCGTTGATCCGGCTTAAGGCGGCGGCACTCTTCGACGCCAACAAACCGTGCGGCGGCGAGGCCAACATGGCGAAATACCTGGCGACGGAAGCCGCATGGGAGGCCGGCGAAGCGGCGTTGAATACGCTCGGCGGATACGGCTTTACCAAGGAATACCACGTCGAGCGCAAGTGGCGTGAGGCGCGCCTTTATCGGACCGCGCCGATCTCCAACAACCTGGTCCTGAGTTACGTGGCGGAGCATCTGCTCGGTCTGCCGAGGTCTTACTGAGTAATGAACTGCAAGGTCTCTCGCCTGCGGCGGGAGTGAAGACGGAGATGGCGGATGAAGATCGGAATTTTTGCGATGTTCTCGGAGAAGACGCTCGACCCCGTATCCGTCGCCCGCAAATGCGAGGAACTGGGTTTCGAATCGATCTGGGTGCCCGAACACGCGATCATCCCGGTGCATACGAAAGTACCCTACCCGGCGCTCGACGGTAAAATTCCCGACGTCTATACGCGCTTTCCCGACCCCTTCGTGCTGCTGGGCATGATCGCGTCGGTGACCCGCGCGCTCAGGCTCGGCACGGCGATATGCCTGGTGCCGGAGCGTCATCCGCTCGCGCTGGCGAAAGAAGTGGCAACTCTGGATTACTTCTCGGGCGGCCGCTTCATGTTCGGTGTCGGCGCCGGATGGCAGGCCGAGGAATCGCAGATTATGGGCGTCGACTTTCCCCGGCGTTGGCCGATCACGCGCGAGTACCTGCTCGCGATGAAAGAGCTATGGACCAGGCCGGAAGCGAGTTTCGACGGCCGCTTCCTCAAATTTCCTGCCGTGATATCCAACCCGAAGCCGGCACACAAACCCCATCCACCGATCTTCATCGGCGCGGGCGGACTCAACTGGAAACGCGAGCGTGCGATCAAGGACACGGTCGCGCTCGGCGACGGATGGATGCCCGTCGCGCTGCCGCCCAAGGATCTGGCGAGCGACCTTGCCGTGATGAAACGCCTGTGCGCCGAGGCAGGGCGGGACTTCAGCCGGCTCGAGATTTCGATGACCTTCCTCCAGCAGCCAGAGCTTCAGCCGCAGGACCCCAAACGCGCGTTGGCCGAGTACGCGGAAGCGGGCGCCCATCGGCTGATCCTGGCGCCCGTGCTCGACCGCAAGAACGCCGAGCGCACGCTCGAGCAAACGGCGAAAGACTACCTGCAATAACTCGTCGGGCAGACGCGAATCAGGGTAGAAACGCGGAAACCAGAGCCGAACCCGCCGGCCTGGCAGAACAATCCTGTTCCCGCGGAACGCGCGGTCGGAAACCCGTCGCGACAAGGCCTCCGGGACAAGATAGAATCTCCGGTCATGGGGCGCCGCCGCAGCGGCGAAAGGGGGTAGCGCGGGGATATTCGTGGACACCAGAGGGTCACAGCAAAAGGAACCGGCGCGCGCACTCCTCGGCGTTCGCGTCGGGACCGAGGCGATTTGCGAAATCCAAGACTTCGTGGCCACTTTCGCGGCCGAACAGGGTATCGCCTCGGAGGACAAGGCGCGAGTACTTATCCTGGTCGAAGAGTTGTTCACCAATCTGTCGCGATACGGATATCGCGATCGCTCCGAAGCGGTGGGCGAGGCAGAAGTAGTGCTCGAACTCGACGAAGATCGGTTGACGATCGAGTTCCGCGACGACGGTCAGGAGTTCAATCAGTTGGCCGGCCCGCCGCCCGAACCCGAGGAATCCGGCGACGACGAACTGGCGGGCGGCCTGGGCCTGCACATCGTGCGCGATCTTGCGGACGGCGCCGACTATAGACGGGCGAACGGGCGCAACGTGATTCGATTGAACCGGCGCGTCTCGCGGGTCAAAGTGTCGCGGCGCTGAGCGTCACGCAGCGGCGGACTCTTCTCGGTACAACCGACTATTGAGACTTGGCAGGCCCGCCTTGTTTCAGATTTTGGCCGCGGGACAACGCTCGCGCATCCAGGCCACGAACTTCTCCGGCGCCGCCATGGTCGAGAGGCGTCCCTGCCGCACCAGGGCCCAGTCGTTGAATTTTCCCGATTGCTTGATCTCCGCGAGCGTCGCCGGAGGGTCGATACGCCCGGCGAATTCCAGATCGACGACGGCCGACTTCGGGTTCTTCGGATCGTCGCGCGGCTCCGACGCCACGGTAGCGAATCCCACCACGCTCGAGACGCCGCCGCTGTGATAGATGAACACCCGGTCGCCGGGCCGCATCTCGCGGATCGCGCGGACCGCCTGCGGATTGGTCACGCCGTCCCACGCGGTGCGTTTCTCGCGCTCGAGGTCGTCGATCGAGTAAGTCCCCGGCTCGGTTTTGGCGAGAAAGTATTTCATGGGCGCGTCCTCTTAAGGCCAGCTCCGTCGTTCTCAAAGGTAGTTCGCAGCGAGCTATCGGTGGAACTATATTGGAGCGCGCGGATTCCGGCGGCAAACGGCCGGTGATCCTGAAGGCGCGCCCCCGCGAGAACCCCGATGCCGGAACTGCCCGACGTAACCGTATACGTGGAAGCGATACGGACGCGCGTCGTCGGCCACAAACTGATTCGCGCGATCGTAAAGTCGCCGTTTCTATTGCGCACGGCGGATCCTCCGCTCGGCGTGGCTCACGGCCGAACGGTCATCGACGTGCGGCGGATCGGCAAGCAAATCGCGATCGGCGTCGAGGGCGACCTGTGGCTCGCGATCCATCTCAAGATCGCGGGCCGGTTCCATTGGAGCGCCGACGCGCCGAAAATGGGCGGCAGGAACGTGCTCGCCGCGTTCCAGTTCGACAACGGATGGCTCTCGCTGACCGAAGCGGGCACGCAGCGCCGCGCTGCGCTCAACGTGGTCAGCGGCGAGACCGGGCTCAGGGCGCTTGACGCCGGCGGAATCGAACCGCTGGAGGCGAGCCGCGACGCATTCGCGGCGGCGCTGCGAAGCGCCAATCATACGCTCAAGCGCGCGCTCACCGACCCGCACATCCTGAGCGGCATCGGCAACTCGTATTCCGACGAGATACTACATCGCGCAGAGCTCTCGCCGATCGCGATGACGCAGAAGCTCACGCCGGAGGAGTTTGAACGGCTATACGAAGCGACCCGTGCGACACTCGTCGAATGGACGGAGCGCCTGCGCAGCGAAGCCAATGACGCATTTCCCGAGAAAGTAACCGCATTCCGGCCCGGGATGGCGGTCCATGGGCGCTATGGCAAGCCCTGTCCGCGATGTGGCGCAAAGGTCCAGCGGATACGTTATGCGAGCAACGAGACCAACTATTGCGCGCGATGCCAGACCGGCGGGCGTCTGCTCGCCGACCGCGCGTTCTCGCGCTTGCTGCACGACGACTGGCCGCGCACGCTCGAGGAATTGGAGGCGCTCAGGCAACGATAAGGGGGAAACGAGTTGACCGAAGGAGTTGCTGTCAACCCAAACCACTAGCGCATCGGATGGCGGTTCCACGATCTTATAACGGGAGAGCGATCACCAGCTTTCGCGCCGGATAGCTAGGATGGGTCACGGCTTCCGACGCGAGGCGGACCTGAGCCCGGAGGAACGCGAACGCGGCGAGGTGTGGCAACGAGGGCGCGACGAGCCCCGGCCCGACCAAAGGCAAACGAAGCGGCGTGACCCCCGAACCTTAGTGGCAGCTCAACTTCGCTTTGGGGCATCCAGCAAAACCGCTCGCGAAGGTAGCGGCTCATCCGGCGGCATCGAAGGCGAATAGCGCTTACCCGTGTAGTCCCGAAAAGAAGCATAGACCTGACGAATTTCTAGGGGCGATCCATCAATCTTTGGGTCTCCTGCAACATCGAATTGAATCCATCCGGTGCGCTTACCACCTTTGTCGATTGTTTCCTCGTCTATCGCTAAGTTCCTTCCTCGTAACGCGCTGTTAGAGCTCGGGCGTTGTCCTCTGTAAAAAAATCCCTCGGTGATACCTATTGAACGAGTGAGCATCCTTACGGACGCCTGCCATCCACCGAGGGCTGTGGCGCCACCTAGATTCCGAACCTCGAATCCGACCTGAACCAATGACGTAGCGGAATTCTTCGGGTTTGCGACGAACATAAATGGGGTTATTCCGAGAATGGGATTTTGCGCATCATTTAGTTGCCCGCGCAAAGCGGCGATTTCTGCCACGAGCCTCCCATTGCTGTCCTCGCCCTCAAGTCTAGCTATTGATCGCTGCACTGCGACTTTCTGATTTTCCTGCCGCATCTTAAGGTCTTCGATTAGAGCGTTCCGCTGTTCAATGGTCGCGTCCTTCATCCCAATTTTAGTCTCAAGGTCGCTAAAGCGTTCATTGTGCAAATAATTGAGAGTCTTCCAAACCACCACTACAACCGCACCCGTCACGAGGACGAGCACGACCGCGAGCTGCAACAAAGGCGGTAAGGATCGAAAGACAGGGATGGCCTTCGCGATATCGTCCGGCCCATCCGATAGGTCCATAGATGCCCCAAGCGCCTTGCGCGCCATGTTTGGGCGCGCGTCGTTTTAAGTTCGGCCTTGCTTATGCGGCCCAACGGGTTTCGATCACTCATCCGACCCGCGAAAGATCAGTGCAAACACAGTTCAGACCGGGCGGTCGGTCGTGCCGCGCAGCGCGGCGCGCGATAAGTGCCCATCAAATAAGCGTTTTCTGGGCTGCCGGGGGCGGGAGTCGAACCCGCACATCCTTTCGGATAGGGGATTTTAAGTCCGTCACCAAGCTCGACACGATCGGTCGCAATCGATCACAATCGAGCATATTCAAGCGTTATCCTACATCTCGCTCACCCTCATTAGGCCCCTTCAAACCCTTTCCGCTCGATAGAACAGCCAAAGTACAGCCAAAGTGCGGGGGCGATCCGGCACACGTAGAACGCCGTCGATCCAGCACCAAAATCCGCGTGCGAAAGTCCCTCTTGCGAATGCGAGAGAACCGTCTCGATCGCACGGGATCTCCGAATCTTTAGCGAGGTGTCCAATGAGCAGC